>CAZDMG010000003.1:0-87889 GCA_964506655.1 uncultured Gemmatimonadaceae bacterium | reverse complement strand
CAGATAGAAGCGGGTCTGGAGAAGCTGGCGTGAACGTTCAAAGATCAGAACCACAGAACCGCGCGCGGACGCAGCATCAATTGCTCTGGATGCAGCCTCGGCACTGTTCACGCGCTCATTGTTCACCTGCACAATGACATCGCCGCTCTGAAGGCCGATACGGTCTGTAATCTGATCGCTGGTTTGTACAACAAGTGCGCCGGCAGCGGATGAGACACCGCGCTCCTGTCGGATCGCCGATGTCAGCGATACCAACTGAATCTGCTGCAGCACGGTGACACGCGGCTGGGTGAACTCGGGAGCAACCGATGCTTCAACACTGAGTTCGATATTCCTGTTGCCGCGCTTGAGCACCAGCATCATTGTCTGCCCGACGCGTACATCACGCAATCTGGCTTCCCAGTCGAAGGCATTTCTTACGGGGCGTCCTGCTGCACGGATAATCTGATCACCCTCATGTATACCCACTTTGTCTGCTGGCGATCCGGATACAACGCGGGACACCACAGCGCCCGCTTTTGCAGCATCACGGATACTCGAAGCATCCGGTGTTTCAAGGCGAAGTCCAACCCACGCCTGGCGCACCACTCCGTGCTCAAGAAGATCGTCTGCAATGCGCCTGGTGCGATCGATAGGGATTGCAAAACCGAGCCCGACATTCCCACCGGTCGGCGAATAGATGGAGCTGTTGACACCAATGACTTCGCCGAGCGCGTTTACAAGCGGGCCGCCTGAGTTACCAGGGTTGATCGCCGCATCCGTCTGGATCATATCGACGAAGGCGCCGCCATCGTCCGGACGACCTGCGATATTGCGACCCGTGCCGCTGATAACACCAACGCTCACACTCGGCTCGGTATTGCCTAGTACAAAGCCGAACGGGTTACCGATGGCGATTGCCCATTCGCCGACAAGCAGGTCGGAGGAGGTCCCCATTGGTGCAACCGGAAGATCTTTTGCGTCTATCCGAAGGACTGCGATGTCGTTTGTTTCGTCAACGCCGACAGTTTTTGCTGTGTAGGTGGTGCCGTCGCGCATGGCGACGCTGACGGATGTTGCACCGCCAATTACGTGCGCATTTGTAACAACCACACCATCGGAGCGGATAATGAAACCGGAGCCGATTCCGGCGCTTTTGCGCTGACCGCTTCCTCGTCCGGAGAAGTACTCGTAGAAATCGACGGGGATGCCGCGTTCCACGGTTTCTGTCTGCACGGTAACAACGGCTGGTGCAACGCGGTCAACGGCGTTGGTAATCGCAGTACGCCGCGATTCATCGATTGAGCGGGCCGGTGGTGGCGGTAGCGGTGCCGTCTGCTGAACAGCGCCTGCAACGGTGCCACTGGTTTGGGCCGCGGAAGGGGTTGGGTTGGCTCCTTCGCATCCGACTGCGACAAGGAGGGCTACAGCAATGACCGGGAAACCGGATGTCATGATGCTTCGGGTGTTCGATAAAGCAACGCAGGGTATTCCACTGACAGGAGTGAGAGTCCGTGCGCTGGTGCTGGCGCTGGGGTCGCAAGGTTATCGCCCGCGCCAAGCAATTGCGCCACAGTACCCGGTGCGCGCGCACCGGCAGCAACTTCAATCATCGTTCCAACAAGAAACCGGACCATGTGGTGTAGAAATCTGTTCGCTTCGACTTCAAATTCCCAGCCGCCTTCGCGCTCTTTCCAGATGGCCCGCCGGATAATGCAGCGGTGATGATCGTCAGCCGGTGCAGTATGAGCGATGGCAAATGCCCTGAACGTGTGTTCCCCGATCAATGACGCTGCTTCCGTTTGAAGAAGCTCTCCGTCGATTGGACGCGTGTAATTCCACTCGTATCGCCGTCGAAAGGGTGATCGCGCTCCACCATCCGTCCCTAAAAGATAACGATATGACCGTGCTACAGCGCTTCGACGCGGATGAAATTCGTCGGCCATTGCGCTGGATGCTGCGACCCAGATGTCAGGGGGGAGCAGGGCATTCATTGCGCGTCTGAGCGACTGCGGAGTCCACTTATTGGGTACCTGCACACCGACTCCCTGGCCGCGTGCGTGCACGCCCGCGTCGGTCCGGCCGGCACCGGTAGCCACAGTCCCCGCGCCACAAAGCCGCTCCAGAACACGTTCCATCTCCCCCTGAACGGTGCGGCGGTCGGGCTGACGCTGCCACCCGGAGAAATCTCCGCCATCGTACTGCGTTACGAGAAGGATCCGGTGGACGTCGCTCACGCGCACAAGCTAAGCGGTTTGACAGCCATGTGCGAGTGTTTTCAAATTGCGCGCTGCACCCGTGAGCGGCATGTGGAGCAGGTGCGTGCCTGGTAAATGCCTGAGCGTATGTGACGGCGTGCGGACTTCCGGCAGTACACAACCGATAGTGTTCATTTAATGTTCATGCTGGTGCGAATCCCCAAAATCTGATTTATGGCTCCTCGTTCACTGGCATCTCTGGCTCACGCGCTGGGCGTCGTCTCCGATCTGGACGGCGCTCTCGTTGCGTTGAGCGACGGGCTGTCTGAGCTCGACCGGGGCGCCTCGCTGGCGCTCCTGCACTACGACGCCAGGCGCGAGATGCTGAGCGAGCGTCTGGCGCCCGCGATGGGGAGTGTTACCCGGACGTCCATTGAAACCACCTTTGACCACCTGCCGGAAGCGATAAGGGCGCGTGTTACTGCCGGTGCTCAGTTCGTGGATGTCACTGATAAATCGGCTGACTACGCCCGCCTGTTCGGCTTCGGCGGCGGGGTGGATGGAGGCATGCTCGCTCTCCGTGGGCTTAAGGTAGAGGGCTTCCTGGCTGCAGTCCTCGCGCTCTACGAGCCGCGAAAAATCTTTGGGAGCCGTACCAGCGAACGGCTCGCACCGGCTGCTGCACTCTTCGACCTGGCCTACGGGCGCATTGCCGAACGTCAGGCGCGCGAAGAGGCGGTCCGCACGCTGGAAGACGTCACCCAGCGGGTGCACGGCGAATATGTGCGCCGGCTTGGAAGCCTGGAAAAGGAGCTCCGGGATGCGCGTACTACTCCGTCTGCCACGCAGGCCGTTGCTGCCGAGTCGCTGGCGCTCCAGGCCGAGGCTGCCCGTGCGTCTGAGGAAGCCAGACGCAATTCGCGGCGGGCCGAGCTCTCGGAACAGCAGCTCGCTGCGGCTATCGGACAGCTGGAGCAGGCGCATGTCGAACTGCACCGGCGGAGCGAAACGCTGCGTCAGCGCACCCGCACCCTTTACCTGCTGGACAGGGTTCTCACACTGGACGCAGAGACCCACGACCCAAGGAGTCTGGTGGATAGCCTGCTGACTCTTGTGGGCGACGATATGCAGGCGCAGCGGTGCTCGCTTATGCTCATTGCGCCCGAGCCAGACCACCTGTATCTGGCGGCAGCGCGAGGTGTTGCGCCGCATGTCATCCAGGGGATGCGCATTCGCATTGGTGAAGGCGTGGCAGGGCGCGTGGCTGCGGCCCGACAGCCGCTACTGGTTCAGGATGTGCGCGAGGCTTCGCAGCATCCACTGCTGCGCGATCAGTATTTCACCACAGGGAGCTTTATCAGCTTCCCGCTCGTGCACCATGATCAATTGGTGGGAGTTGTGAATCTGACGAATCGAGCTCAGAAGGGCGTCTTCTCTGACGAAGACGTGGAGCGGGTCCGTCTTCTTGGTCTTGTAATCTCGCTTATAGCGACTGCCAACCAACTCTCTGAACGGCTGCTGGAGAACATTGGTGTCTGACCAGGCGCTGCGCGACGCGATTCGCGCGCTGGCGGCTCATCGCTCCCTTGAGCGCGCGGCCATAGCCGATGCATTTCGCGTGATTATGCGCGGTGAAGGAACGCCGGCACAGGTAGCGGGGCTTCTTATGGCCCTTCGCGTTAAGGGCGAGACGCCAGATGAAGTGGCAGGCGTTGTGGAATCACTCCGCGAAGTCATGGTGGTGCTGCCGGCGCACGATCCAGATGCACTGGTGGACACCTGCGGCACAGGCGGTGGCACAATCGGAACGTTCAATATTTCCACTGCCGCTGCCTTTCTCGCGGCCGGAATGGGTGTCCGAATAGCCAAACACGGTAACCGGTCTTTTACCTCCCGGTCGGGGAGCGCCGACGTACTGGAAGCGCTGGGTGTGGCAATCGAAGTCACACCGGAGCAGATGGCTGCGGCTCTCGAGTCTGCCGGTATCGTGTTCATGTTTGCGCCGCTGATGCACCCTGCACTGCGGCATGTCGGGCCAGTGCGCCGCGAACTTGCGGTCCCGACTGTTATGAACATTGTCGGACCACTGGCGAATCCGGCCCGCGCCGGCCGTCAGGTGGTGGGTGTCGCTGAACCGGCGCGACTCGGGTTGCTCGCGCACGCACTGGCGGCACTCGGCACGGTGCACGCAATGGTGGTGCACGGTGAGCCCGGGCTCGACGAGATCTCACCGATCGGGCGGAGCACGGTGCTGGAAGTGCGAAATGGGCGGGTAAGCGAGTGGGAGATTAATCCGGCGCGCTACGGTTTCAGCGGGATTTTGCCGAGTGACCTTGCGGGCGGAGACCCCGCAGATAACGCTCAGACGATCGAGGAGACGCTCAAGGGCGGTGGATCACCAGGCGCCAGGGCGGCGGTTACGCTGAATGCTGCAGCGGCGTTGCTGGTAGCAGAGCAGGTGCCGGATTATGACAGTGCGGTAGAGACAGCACGGAGCGCACTTGCAGCTGGTGCCGGTATGAGTGCGCTTAACCGCTTAAGGGGCGCACTCGGCAGGCATTGATGAGGTAATTGCTGCGGCGTAGCGCTCAGAACCGCCGCAGCACACCCACTACTATACCCTGAATGTGTACGTCGTTTTCGTGCACATAGATAGGCGACATCAGTTCATTTGCTGGTTGAAGCCGGATGCGACCGTCGCGTTCCCTGAAATAACGCTTTACGGTGGCGCCGCCGTCGTCAACAAGTGCGATTACCATTTCGCCATTGTCCGCTGTTTTCCGGTCGTTGATGACCACGTAGTCGCCGTCGCGGATATGCTCATCTATCATGGAGCTCCCTTTGACCTGGAGCACGTAGTGGCTTCCGTTGCGACGGAGGAACCCGTCCGGCACCGACATGGTGTCGCCTGAAAGGAAGGCCTCGATGGGTGCACCGGCAGCAACGCGCCCCATAATTGGCAGCTCAACTGAGCGCTGAAAAACTTCTGAGGGAAGAATTTCTATTGCGCGGCTTTCGTTGAAGGACCGCCTGATATAGCCTTTGCGCTCCAGGTTCGTGAGGTGCTCATGAACGGTCGCCAGTGAGTTATAGTTGAACCGGGTGGCTATTTCTTCGAAGCTTGGCGCGTAGCCGTTGGCTTCTGCGTATTCCGATAGGAACGACAGGATCTCTCGTTGACGTCGGGTCAGGGTCATCCGTTTCTCCGGTACGGGGCTGGAACAGGTACAGCCTTGTGTGGCTCCTGGGTGGGGCAGCAACGTCGCCGCGAAAACCGAAAGAGCACCGAAATAACCTTAACCGAAGACAGGCCGAAGTGCAAGGATCAGATGTGCGCGAGTGGGGGCCACCCACCGGAACACTGGGCGAGCTTACCCGCGCGTCGCAGCGGAGGGCGGAATTGGTGGCGCCTTCTGAGCCCGCTTTAAGAGCGGAGGCTGAGGCTTTAGCGCCGCCGCCGTCCTTCTTCGCAGCACTCAAGCAGCCAACCGTATCCATCATTGCAGAGGTGAAGCGTTCTTCACCTTCCAAGGGGAGTATCGCGCCTGGGTTGGACGCTGTTGCGCAGGCGCGCTCGTACCAAGCGGGCGGCGCCGCGGCCATTTCTGTGCTTACGGAGCCCGATCGGTTTGGTGGCTCACTGGACGATCTGAAAGCAGTCGCGGCCGCTGTGAAGTTGCCGGTGCTACGCAAGGATTTCATTGTGCACCCGGTGCAGCTTTGGGAAGCGCGCGTGCATGGAGCGGCTGCTGCGCTGCTCATTGTGCGTGCGCTGTCACCCGACGATCTCAGGCTGTTGGCAGCAGTTGCGCGCGAAGCCGGCCTGGATGCGCTCTTTGAAGTCCGCAACGGTACGGAGCTCGCACGCGCACTCGACGCAGGTGCGAGCATTGTTGGTGTGAACAACCGGAATCTTGAGACGCTGGTTATCGACATGAAGACTGCGCCGTCGGTTATTCCTATTATCCCTGAGCACATAGCAGCTATAGCAGAGAGCGGGATGGCGACGCCGTCGGACGCCGAGCCTGCAATAGCGGCTGGTGCCGACGCATTGTTGATCGGAAGTGCACTGAGTGCATTGTCGAGTCCGCTTGAGGGTGTGAGTAGATTTGCTGGTATGGCGACGCTGCCACGGGGTGTGCGTACAGAGAGCAGTAGCACACACACATGAGTGTTCGGCAGGAGGCGGGTTACAGCAGAATGGTCAGTGTCAAGATCTGCGGCCTTACCCGTAAGGCAGATGTTGTGGCAGCAATGGAGGCCGGTGCCGCATATGCCGGTGTGATATTCGCGGGCGGCTCCAGACAGCTCACTCTGGACGTAGCAGCAGAGCTCTTTGACGGAGTGCACGGCATTTGCCGGGTCGGCGTATTTGCCGATCAATCAGCCAGTGAAATTGCACAGTATCAACGGGCTCTTTCACTTGACGTGGTGCAGTTGCACAAGAGCTCACACGCTTCACTCGCAGCACAGCTTGCAAGTGAGTTACCTGTTCAGGTCTGGCCTGTTGTGCATATCGGCAACAGTGGCATTCCTGACAGTGCCCTCGAGCTGGCTCAGGCAGCCGGCTGGTTGTTGCTGGACACTGGTGCAGTTGGTCAGTTGGGAGGCACTGGTCGGAGCTTCGACTGGGCGCAGGCAGCAAGCGGGATATATGGTTTACGCAAAGCGGTTCCCGGGCTCAGGGTTGTGGTCGCAGGTGGTATGCGTCCATCCAACGCTTTTGAGGCTGTCCATACACTGAAACCGGATGTCGTCGATGTATCTTCCGGTGTTGAAAATGCGCCCGGTATCAAAGACCACGATGCAATAAGGGCGTTCGTGCAGGCGGTACACTCAGCAAACACAGTAAGAGAACATGATGCAGGTTGAATTCAGTGGGGAAACAGCCATACGGGAGCGCTTCGGTCCCTTCGGCGGACGCTATGTACCGGAGACACTTGTTCCGGCACTCGATGAGTTGAGCGAAGCGTATGTAACAGCGCTTGCAGATGAATCGTTCCGTGCTGAGCTGATCGGGCTGTTGCGCGACTACGTCGGCAGACCAACGGCGCTTACTTATGCACCGCGCTTCAGCGAGCGCGTTGGTGCTGCTGTCTGGCTCAAGCGGGAAGATCTGAATCACACCGGTGCGCACAAAATCAACAACACAGTTGGCCAGGCACTCCTGGCACTCCGGATGGGGAAGCGCCGTATAATTGCTGAAACCGGTGCAGGACAGCACGGCGTTGCTACCGCTACCATCTGCGCGCGCCTTGGCCTTTCATGTGTTGTTTACATGGGCGAAGAAGACATGCACAGACAGGAGCTTAATGTCTTCCGCATGCGTCTTCTTGGTGCCGAGGTTGTTCCTGTTACAACTGGCACGCGCACACTTAAAGACGCTACCTCCGAAGCCATGCGCGACTGGGTAGCCACTGTCAATACGAGTCACTACATCATCGGATCGGTGGTTGGGCCTTCGCCCTATCCATCCATGGTGCGCTTTTTCCAGTCGGTTATCGGACGCGAGGCGCGTGCACAGTTGCTGGAGCGTACCGGCAAACTCCCGCACACCGTTGTTGCGTGCGTGGGTGGCGGTTCCAATGCCATGGGCACCTTTGCAGGGTTTGTAAACGACGAAGGTGTTAAGCTCGTGGGAGTTGAAGCTGCCGGTGAAGGAATTGAAACAGGTCAGCACAGTGCATCCATTACCTGCGGTACTCCGGGTGTGCTTCATGGCTCGCTCAGCTACCTGTTACAGGATGAAAACGGCCAGGTTCACCCTGCTCACTCCATCTCGGCCGGCCTGGATTACCCAGGTGTTGGCCCGGAGCATTCATGGCTTCACGACAGTGGCCGCGCCGAGTATCAGGCCATTACCGACACGGAAGCGCTGCGTGGTGTCGCATTGTTGAGTCGCCTGGAGGGGATCATTCCTGCACTTGAAACGGCGCACGCTGTAGCATGGATCGACAAGTTCCGTAACCGCTGGACACCGGACGATATCGTGCTGCTTTGCGTAAGCGGCAGAGGTGACAAGGATATGGGTACCATCAGCAAGAGCGAGTTGCCGGAAATCTGATGCATACAGCTGCAGACGATGTTCTCTCTCCTGAAGCAGCAAAGGGTCTGGAAGAGGCCATCTCTGCGCTTGCGCGTGCGTTCCGTGCGTACCAGCTGTATCTCCCCAACAACCCCACGCGTGCAGCAACACTGGAGCGCGCACGCGGGGCTTTTGCGAACCTCTTCACGAAAACGCCCTCTGTTTCACTGACAGTTTCAGAGACCGCGTTTCACTCCGGCAACGCTGTTGTGTATCGGGATGAGGAGCGGGGGAGTGCCGGCTTGCCGTGGCTTATGTACCGCGATGGTCTTCGCACTCTCACTCTTACGGCCGGCTTCGAGGAGGGTGAGCTCGATTCGCTGCTGGACATCCTGCTGGCCAGCAAGAGTGCGCCGGCGGAAGACGATGATCTGATAACCATGCTCTGGGTGGCGGACTTTCATTGTCTTACCTATCGCAACGTCGAGCTGGCGCTGGATTTTGATGCTGCGTCTGCAACTGAGCGCGGCTCATTAGACGGAGCGCTTCCGGAGCGCACGATAACTGCTGCCGGCAAGCTGGAAGCAGAAATGCCTGAAGAGGGGCCGCCACCTGCCTTTGTGTCTTTCAACGACGCAGACGCGACCCTGCACTTTCTGAGTGGTGCCGAGGTTACCAGGCTTCAGCAGGATCTGCGTCGCGAGTATTCGTCTGACCCGCGCCGCAAGGTCGTGGCTGCGCTTTATGATATCGTTGAAGGCGAGAGTGAAGCGGCAGCGCAGATCGAAGTGTGTGGGATCCTTGATCACCTGCTGTCTGAAGCGCTCGTCGATGGTGCGTTTCCGGTTGCGGCATTCATTTTGCGCGAGGCCCGCGTGGCTCTGTCGCGCTCGGGAGACCGCATCGATTCAGAGGCTCGGGCCACGCTCGGTACTCTCGCTTCGCGACTGTCGGAAGCAGACATCATCGAGCAACTACTTGAAGCTATCGATGCCGGTGCACAGGATACGATTGCACCACTGCTCGACGACCTGTTTGCAGAGCTGCGTCCGGCAGCGATGGTGCCGCTCCTTGCATGGTACGGCAGCGGACGCACATCGCCGGCCCGTGCCGCTGTAGAGCGCGCCATTTCGCGGCTTGGTTCGAGGCATACAGCGGAGCTGGCACGACTCTTCGAGCATCATGACCTGGGCGTGGTACGCGGCGCTGTGCTCATTGCAAAACTGGTACCGGCTCCGCCACTGGTGGCACCACTTGAGCGCACGATAGGTAGCGGCGATACCACCTTGCGCACAGATGCTGTAGCGGCGCTCAGGGCCATCGCTTCGCCCGCTGCTATGCAGGTGATAGAGCGCTCATGCCGCGATCCGGAACGGGAAGTGCGGATAGCTGCTTTGCGCGCTATTGCGCTGCGCGGCTATCAGCCCGCCAGGGGTGAAGTTCAGGCGCTCATCCAGAAGCGCACCATGCGGCAGGCAGATCTCACCGAAAAGATGGCTGCCTTTGAGGCGTTTGCTGCCATTTCCGGTGACGATGGCGTTTCGGTACTCGACGGGATTCTCAACGGCCGCGGGCTGCTTGGCAACAGGGAACCAGCCGACATGCGTGCGTGTGCCGCTCACGCGCTCGGCCGGATCCGGTCTGCTGCTGCGGTAGCTTCTCTTGAGAAGTGCCTGCGCACCGAAGATGTAGTTGTACGGAGCGCAGTGGCGCGTGCACTACGGGAGGAGAGGTGACCCAGCCGCGTACCGGTGGGCAGGGAGCAGGTGAAGGCGTAAGCGTTCAGGATACATCCGGTTCGCAAAAGGCTGCACGCGCTTTTGTTTCTGCACTCTACGGCTCACTGCGCGCAGTGCGGTTGTACCCGGTTGAGAACGCAGCTGTACGCAACTCGCTGCAGGAGCTGGACAGTGCAACCGCCAGGATTTTCGGGAACACCGGACATTGCTCCCTGCACAGCTCCGGTGATTCGCTCTTTGTGAACGATACCAGACTCCGTCTTCAGCTCGACAGTTACGCTTCGCTTTCCTTTGTACTGGGGTGTATGCGGAACGCCGGTGTACAGGCGGTCATCTGGCAGTCTGTCCCCGACAGTGCGTCCTGGGTCGTGCTCCTGAATGCGCTTCTGGAACCCGCAGGTGATCTCTCCGGGAGCGAGTGCGCGGAACGGCTTGCTGACAGGCTGGAAACGGCAAAGATTGACAGCGTCATCATTGAGCCTGCAACCGACGATGATGACTTCAACCTGGATCAGGAAGACGAAAAGGAACGTGCGCGGCAGACCTATATGCGTTCGCTGCACGTAGCGCGGGATCTGATGGTTGCAGCACGCATGGGACGGAGCCCGGCGCTCAAGCAGGCCAAGAGAGCAGTGCAGGGGATCGTGGATTCCATCATGTCCGACTCTGTTTCACTTATCGGACTTACAACGCTCCGCGAGTTCGACGACTACACATTCGTACACAGTGTCAATGTGTGCATCATGTCCATCGCACTCGGCAGACGTATCGGACTTTCGAAGATCCAGCTTTTTGACCTGGGGCTTGCTGCACTCATGCACGATGTCGGGAAGGCACGCGTACCACTGGAAGTACTGCACAAACAGGAGGCGCTGACCGATGCCGAATTCGCGGTGCTTCAGACTCACACCTGGCGTGGCATTCTGGCGCTCTTTTCGATGGGTGGCGGTGCCTCGCGCGCGTGGCGGGCCATGACAGTGGCGCATGAGCATCACATGCGTGTTGACATGTCGGGTTACCCGAAGACAATGCGCGAAACAGAACAGTCGCTGTTCAGCAAGATCGTTGCTGTGGCAGATGGTTTCGATGCTGCAACGACGGTAAGGACGTATCAACCGCAGCCGTGGACGCCTGCGGATGTATTGCGCGGAATGCGTGAGAACAAACGCCTGGGGTTCGATCAGGTCCTTGTGAAGGCATTTATCAACCTGACAGGGATATATCCCATCGGTACGGTTGTCGAGCTGGATACCGGTGAGATTGCACTTGTTATCGCGCCGCCACCGGAGAACTCCGCGCCCGCTCGCCCGCAGGTCAGAATTCTCTTTGACAGCCGCGGCAACCAGACTGAAGGAATCGCGCGCCTCACTGAGCAGAACAGTGATGGCAGCTTTATTAGAACAATCATTCGTACAGAGGACCCGGATAGATATGGAATTCGCGTCGGCGACTACTTCGCCTGATAACGGTCTCTCGCCGCTTACGCGACGATTTGAGAGGTTACGACAGGAGGGGCGCAAGGCGCTCGTCTTTTACGTCACAGCAGGATATCCGGACCCGGATAAGTCAGTTCAACTCATGAAGGGGCTCGAGGCGGCCGGTGCAGACGTCATTGAGGTTGGTGTTCCGTTCTCTGACCCAATGGCAGATGGCCCGGTGATCCAGCGGAGCTCGCAGGTTGCCATTGATAAGGGTGTATCGATAAGCGAAACGCTGAGGCTTATCTCGCGGGCACAGTTGAACATACCCGTCGTGCTTTTCAGTTATCTCAACCCCGTGCTTGCGGCCGGCCCTGATTTTCTGAAACGTGCGTCCATAGGCGGTGTAAGCGGGCTTCTGATTACTGATTTGCCGGTTGGTTCCGATCCAGCGCGCGAAGAGTTGCTTGGTTCGCAGGGGCTCGATTTCGTTCGGCTCGTTGCACCAACTACGCCTACAGAGCGGATGAAGTATATCGGCGAGCATGGCGGCGGTTTTGTGTATCTGATCAGCAGGCTGGGTGTCACCGGAGTACAGGAGTCCCTCGCGGCTGAACTGCCCGCAACAATTGCCCGGCTGAGAGGTGCGGTATCGTTGCCGGTTTGCATTGGCTTTGGTATTTCTACACCGGAGCAGGCCGCGCAGGCTGCAGCGATGGCAGACGGAGTTGTCGTCGGGAGTGCGATCGTTCGTGCGGCGGGCGAGTCTGTTGATAAGGCAGTCGCGTTGGCCGGTGAGATGCGGGCCGCAATTGATGCCCGGATCGATGCATAAGTTAACGCGTAAATTGACGCGCAGTTTGGTGCGTAATTTGACGCGCAACATGACCGACGTGTCGTTCCACACCGTGGGTGTCAACGGATAATGCCTGAATACACCATGCCGGCCTGGTCGCAGGTATCAGAACGCCGCGCGCTCCATATCGGTCGCGTTGTTGCACTGCTCACGGAGTGGGCAGATACCATGCAGCTGTCCGCCCACGACCGCACTATGTGGCGCGATGCCGGCGCATGGCACGATTCACTGCGCGATGGCGACGAAGTGATGTTGCGTGCGATTACCGGCGACCACGTGCGTCCTGTGGGGTTGCTCCATGGGCCAGCGGCTGCACTGCGTCTTGAGACAGACGGTGAGCAACGCATTGCACTCCTCGATGCCATCAGATGGCACACAACAGGGAACGCATACTGGGAGCCCGTTGGACGCGCCCTCTATATGGCGGACTTTCTGGAGCCTGGGCGCTCGTTCATGCGGAAGGACCGCGCCTTTCTGGCCCGAGCCGTACCCAACGACTTTGACGGCGCCTTCCGGCAGGTCGTACGGATGCGCATGGAGTGGGCGATAGGTGAAGGGATGAGCATTGAAGCGGAGACTGTAGAACTCTGGAACTCTGTCCGGTAACCCATTGACCATCCCCGGCCCGATCAACGGTGAAAGTCAGCCGCCGCGGCGCACTGCGATCATCATACTTATGGCGGTGGTCGTTGCTGCCGTTGCTGCTGTGTCATGGTGGATGACACGCGACGGCGCTGCTCAAGGTACTGCCGCCGCGCCACAGGTAAGAGAGATCCCCGCCGATGCACGGGCACCGGAAGGCGTGCGCATCCGCGTCCGCGTGCTTAACGCAACGTCAACGCGTGGCCTCGCGCGGCGCGTTACAAATGTTGTCCGCGAACTGGGCTTTGATGTCGTGGATTACGACAATGCGCGTGAGCAATCGCAACAGTCGGTTGTGATGGCGAATACCGGAAACCGCGACTGGGCAGAACGTTTGGCCCGCGGGCTTCAGATTGATTCTGTTACTGTCAGCAATGACAGCTCACTCTTTACCGATCTCACTGTTCTGGTCGGCAGCGACTGGCGCGCGGACCCTTCCTACCCGTTCCGTCCTTAGCTGACCGCACGCTGCGGAGATATCCAGGCCGCGCGACTTGCGGATTGCGGCCTCAACTCCGTTCCGGTGCAGCTCATCCGCGAAGCGCCGGATAACATCCGCCGGCGAAGGCGTGAAACCCATTGAGCCGCCCGGGTGAAGCGGGATGAGATTAACAAAAGCGCGACAATCCCGGGCAAGCCTGGCAAGCTGCGTTGCATGTCCGGGTTCGTCGTTTACGCCGCCCAGCATTACGTACTCAAAGGTCACACGTCGATCGAATTTCTTTGCAGCATCAATCACAGACTGGAGTGGGTATCTGATGTTGATCGGCATCAGCGACCGGCGAAGGTCATCGGTCGGTGCGTGAATCGAAATGGCGAGCCCGAACTGCTCCGGACGTTCGCCCAGCGCAATGATTCCGGGGAGGATTCCGACTGTCGATATGGTTATATGCCGAGCACCTATTCCCAGAGCGCGGGGGTCGTTGAGCAGTGTCAGCGCAGGTGAAACCGCCTTCCAGTTCATGAGTGGTTCACCCATCCCCATAAACACAATGTTGGTGGCCACTATCGGCGGGTCGAGTAACCGGAGCGCGCGTACCTGACCCGCGATTTCAGATGCAGAAAGGTTGCGCTGGAAACCCATAGCACCGGTCGCACAGAATGCACATTGCAGCGCACACCCTGCCTGCGATGATATACAGAGCGTCATGCGTTTCCCTTCCGGGATCGCGACTGTCTCGATGAGCTGAGTGTCGCTTAGCCGGAACAGAAACTTTTCTGTACCGTCTGAAGATTTCTGCCGCGTTGTCAGCTCAAGTGCAGGAATCGAAAAGTGCTCAGAGAGTTCCGCGCGCAATGCAAGCGGAAGCTCGGTCATACCGTCGAAGGACGCCACCGGGTTCTGCCAGAGTCGTCTGAAAATCTGCTCTGCCCGGTATGAAGGCTCCCCGTGCCCACTCAGCCAGCTTTGGAGTGACACCAATGCAGCATCCGGCTCAAGGTCAAGCAGGTTGATTCGCGTGTCAGGTGTTTGAGGCAGTGATGCAGCAGTCAACGGAGTATCAGTAAGCGGGACAGTACCATGAGGCTATCGGAGGCCGGAACTCAGAGTGAACTGGTAAAGCGGGCCAAGTCCGGCAATCCCTTCTTCACGTCCGATTCCTGCCATGTATTGAGCATAACGGACAGCAACCCCGGTTCGCATGCGATACGAGTGGGTGGCGGTGTTGGTACGTGCGGTAATGTACGAAAAGCTGGTTTCGAACCGTTCAAACCGCCCCTGTACATACGGGCCATGTTCCTGTGTCCCCCTATTTACCGAACTCACGGAGTACCCCGCGCGCAGTTCAATGGGGAGACGATCAGTTGCGGAGCCGTACGAAAAAAGTGCAGCATCTGCTGCTGCCAGCAATGACGGGCGGTCTTCGATTTCGCGCCCTGGTCGCCACAGGAAGCTGGACACTCCAACCCGTAGCTTGCGGAGCTGTGGAACCACTGCCGTCATCCCGAGGTCGGCAGCCAATGCATGGCTGGTTTGCCGGTCTGAGCGCCCTTCGCGCCATCGGAGCGCCATCCCAATGCGGACATTCGGAAGCACCTCCGCCGACGCCGTGCCGGAAAGGATCAGGGAGGAGTAGGGGATTTCGCCCATTGCCTGAGGGTCGAACTCAGTGCGGACGATACCACCGATCGCGCTTCTTGCGACCGACAGGCTGAAGACCCGGTTCTCGGAGCCCCGCCAGGCTATGCCAGCGGCGTGTCCTTCGACGCCGGTCTCCGAGGAGGCCGCAAGTGACGCTATGCCAACAAGTAACCGCTGATCCGCACCCAGTCCGTGCACAGCGGGATTCCAGAGCCCGTTGGCTGGTTCGGCAGAAAGCGCTGCCGGCTGCAACGCAGCTGCCAGCGGGAACTCCCAGAGATCCCGGGCCGGTACTGACTGGGCCTCAAGTGAAGCCGCTCCCAGCCAGCATACGAGCCCGCATAAGAACTTGCGGCACATAAGGTTGAGCTTAACCGGGCAAAGTCATGTCACGCAAGCGATATCGCTACCAGTCTGGTCGAAAATCTGCTAACTTACAGGGAAGTGCATTTAGTCATAACAGTCAGCGCGCCATGCCGTTCCAGGGACGTCGCCTCCGCTACCGCTTTGCAGGATTCTGTGCGGCACTTTGAGGCGCCGGGGGCATTCGGGTCGGCACAACTGCCGTCCGCGCCTGATTTCATTGCCTTGAGACAGGGTCTGGCACGCTGAATGGTTGCATGGAAACGCTGTGCGTCAGTGCGTCCACTACCGACGCATTCATACGTCCGCCACCGCCCTCTCTCCCACCTCCTGTTCGGAGAAGCTCCAAGTGAGTGATGAGGTAACTTCGCAGCCTACACTGGCTACCAGCCTGCGCACTGATATGTGTGGCAATCTGGGACGCAGCGACGCCGGCAGACGCGTGCAGCTCGGCGGGTGGGTTCACCGTAGCCGCGATCTCGGCGGGCTCGTCTTTATCGACCTGCGCGACAGGTCCGGTATAGTCCAGTTGGCATTCGGCCCCGATTGGTGCGAGGAGGAAGTCCAGACGAGCTCAGCACAGATCGGCGTCGAGAGCGTTGTGCTTTGCGAAGGCACGGTGGTGACACGCGACAATGATCGCGTTAACCCCGACATGAAGACCGGTGAGGTGGAAGTGCGTGTCACGGCCATCCGCGTGGTTGGGCCGGCTGTTACTCCGGCACTTCCGGTGGCGCGCAGCCACAGTGACAAAGCACCCGCAGAAGAGCTGCGACTCAGGCACCGTTACCTTGACCTGCGCCGCCCTGAACTGCAGGAGAAGCTGGTGCTCAGGCATCGCCTGATGCAGGCGGCAAGGCAGTATCTGTCGCGTTCCGGGTATCTGGAACTTGAAACTCCGATCCTTACCAAGCCCACACCGGAAGGCGCGCGTGACTATCTGGTGCCAAGCAGGGTTCATCGCGGCGAGTTCTATGCACTCCCGCAATCGCCGCAGATCTACAAGCAGCTGTTCATGTGTGCTGGAATGGACAGGTATTTCCAGATTGCGCGCTGCTTCCGCGACGAAGATCTGCGTGCTGACCGGCAGCCGGAGTTCACACAGATCGATATCGAGGCTTCGTTCGTTACGGTGGACGATATCCTGGAGTTGTCTGAAGGGTTGATCCACACACTCTGGAGTGAGGCAGGTAAGCCGGTCACAGCATCGATTCCGCACATGACGTACGCCGATGCGCTTGAGTACTACGGCATTGATCGTCCGGATCTCCGCTACGATCTTCGCATCCGTGATTTTTCATCGCTTGTAGCGCCGCTTCCATTCGGGATCACGCAAAGTGCGCTGGAAGCTGGTGGGCGTGTGCGCGGGATAGTAGTTCCGGGTGGTGCGGCGTGGAGCAGAAAACAGGTGGACGAGCTGGAGGCGCTTGCCAAAGGCGCCGGTGCCGGCGGGTTACTGCGGATGAAGCGTACTGCCGACGGCTGGGATGGCCCCATAGGGAAGCTGCTTACCGCTGAAACTGGCGCTGCGTTCGGGATGTCGGAAGGTGATCTCGCACTTATGGTGGCGGCACCGGATCACATCAGCAGCCCTGCGCTCGACCGCGTGCGTCAGGAGTGTGCAGAGCGGCTCGGGCTTATCCGCGACGATGACATGAAGTTCGTGTGGATCGTGGATTTCCCGATGTTTGAAAAGGACCCGGCAACGGGCGCGCTTAACGCAGTGCATCATCCGTTCACATCGCCGCGCGCAGACGATATGAAGTCTTACCCCGATGACCCTGCTTCATGGCGCGCACAGGCTTACGATCTTGTACTCAACGGAACGGAACTTGGCGGTGGCAGTATCCGCACGAACGATCCGGCCGTGCAGTCGCGCATGTTCAGCCTGTTGGGTATTGGTGATGCCCAGGAGCAGGAGCGTCGGTTCGGCTTTCTGCTGGAAGCGCTGCGTGCCGGTGCACCTCCGCATGGTGGCATCGCGTTCGGTTTCGATCGCATAGCGATGCTTCTGTCCGGTGCTGCTTCATTGCGTGATGTGATTGCATTCCCGAAGACCACAGCAGCGCGTGCACTGTTTGAGGGTGCACCGGTGGCTGTGCCGCCCGAAGATCTGAGTGAACTGGGGATTGCGGTTGCAACCCGCAGTAACGGTGAACGCGCATGACTGATCCGGTTACATCGCGGGTGAGTGTTGAAGGTGCAGACCTTCTGGTTCTGGCAGGTGTCAACGATGCGAACCTTGTGGAGCTGGCGCGTGTTACAGGTGCGCGTGTGGTGCTTCGTGGCGATGCGCTTGCGCTCAGTGGTGAGACGGAAGCAGTCGGGCGCGCGGAGGCTATTGCTTCTGCCATGATAGCACAGGCACGCGACGGCAAGCGGCTTTCACCGGACGATGTCCTGCGTTTCTCTCTTGCTGAGCGTCCGGAAGAACTCCCCGGTGCTACCGCTGCTGCTGGCACTCTGGTTCTCCCTGGCGCCAGGCGTGCAGTGCGTGCCAAGACGCAGGGTCAGGCGGAATATCTCGCCAAGATCGCAGAGTTTGATATCGTTGTGGGAATCGGACCTGCGGGTACGGGCAAGACATACCTTGCAGTTGCTGCCGCAGTCGACGCCCTTATGCGGAAGCGTGTGCGGCGGATAGTGCTTGCCAGGCCGGCCGTTGAGGCAGGCGAGAGTCTGGGTTTCCTGCCGGGTGATATGCAGGCCAAAGTTGACCCTTATCTCCGCCCGCTGTATGACGCACTCGATGACTTCCTGCCATTCGAGCGGATGCAGAAGCTTATCGAAACACGCACCATCGAAGTCGCGCCACTGGCATTCATGCGTGGCCGTACGCTGGGTGATTCCTTTGTCATTCTTGACGAAGCGCAGAACGCAACCGGGCTTCAGATGAAGATGTTCCTTACCCGGCTTGGCGTTAACTCCAAGATCGTGATTACGGGTGACAAGACACAGGTGGATCTTCCCAGCCGCGAGGAGTCCGGGTTGGTTCAGGTTGAGCGAATCCTGAACGGCATCGAAGGCATTGCGTTTCATTACTTCAGTGAGGCGGATGTCGTACGCCACAGGCTTGTGCGCGATATAATCCGAGCTTATAACCAGGATGCCGCAGGACTCTGACGATCGATTACGCCGCAGCAATGCGGCGCTACGCAACAGCGCGTCAGCGGAATACCCTGACGAACTCATTGTGGACGTTTCTGTCGCAGACGGAATGCGTTCGCCTGTCGACCGTCAACGGCTCGCCGAGCTCGCGATAGTAGTTCTGGCGGAAGAAGAGGTGCGGCGCGCTGAGGTGTCCATTTCGCTGGTTTCGCCTGATGCCATAGCCGCGATCAACAGTGAGCATCTTGGACACGAAGGCCCGACCGATGTCATAACATTTGAGCTCGGCACGGATCCTACCGGTTCGCTCATTGCAGATATTTATATCTGTCCGGCAGTTGCGCGCACTGAAGCGAGAGCGCGCGGTGTTGGCATCCGCGAGGAGATTGCGCGTCTTGTGATACACGGCGTGTTGCACGCATGCGGCTACGAGCATCCGGAAGAGAACAGGGAAACGTCCGGCATGTGGCAGCGTCAGGAGCAGCTTCTGCGCACTCATTTCCTGGAAGGCTCCGGTTGATATGAGTGTGGCAGCCTGGTCCATAGCAGCGCTTGGTGGAGTTTTTGCAGCGGTGTCGGCGGCAGCAGACGGTGCATTGCTTGCTGACGCCTCGGCGTTCAGCCTCCCCGCGCATCCACCTGCTTCCGGGAGTTCGCGCGTGCGGACAGACCGCGAGCGTGCGCACCGTGCGCTGTCATTTGGTCGCATATTCGGGCACGGTCTGGCAGGCGCAGGTATCGCTATTGCTCTGCACCTGGATGAGAAGGCAACGCTGCCTGCGATTGCGATCATGGTGCTTGCAGGGCTGATCACGGTTACGGCAGCGGAAACTATTGCGCGTGCGATAGGCGACGCGCTGGATGATGATGTATCGCCATATCTGCAGGGCTTCACTGCATTTGTGCAGCGGTTGTTCGCACCGGTTGTCCGTGCGGGTGAGGCGTTGGAGCGATCGTTTGCGCACGCTATCTCTCCGGCAGAGCAAAGCCTTGAACTGCGCGAGGAGGCAGCTGCTCAGTTCCGCGATGTTGTGAGCGCTGAGGTGGATGTCTCGGGTGACGAGCGCGAGTTGCTACTTGGTGTTTTTTCATTCGGCGAGACCACCGCCGATGAAGTAATGGTACCGCGAGTGGATATCGCGGGGATAGAACATGATACCCACTGGTCTGAGGTAATCGATCGCGTTCGCAGCGAGCGTCACTCCAGGATGCCTGTGTTCGAGGAGACGGTGGATGAAATCATCGGTATCCTTTACGCAAAAGACCTGTTGTCGGCTGTGATCGCCGACGAGGAACCATCGGGCGGGTGGCAGTCGCTGGTACGTACGGTGACGTTCATTCCGGCCAGTAAACGAATTGCGGACTTGCTGCGTGAGTTCAGACAGACCGGACGTCATATAGCCATTGTGGCAGATGAATATGGCGGCACTGCGGGTCTTGTAACGATCGAAGACGTTCTGGAAGAGCTCGTTGGCGAGATCCGTGACGAGTACGATGACGAGGAGCGCTACATGGAGAGTGAAGAGGGGGTCCGGTTCTGGGTGAATGGCCGGCTTACTCTCGATGATCTTTCCGAAGAGGTGGGTTACGACTTTGCCAATGAGGAAGTGGCTACTATCGGCGGGCTGGTGATGGAAACGCTGGGGAGAGTGCCGCGAGCCGGCGAATCGCTCACCATCGGGCCGTTCCGCGTAATTGTTGAACGTGTGATCCGCCGGAAGATTGAGCGTGTGTATCTGGAGCGGTTGCCGGAAGATGACGCTGCTGATGTCGGAGGGCTCGACTGATGCTGATATCTCTTGTTGTGCTGTCGGTTATTATGGTGGCTTTGCTTACGCTGGGTGCGACGAGTGTGAGGTCGGTGAGCCGGATGTGGCTCAGGAATATGGAGGGCACCGAGTCCGACGCGGTTGAGCAATATCTGGAAGAGCCAGCCCGGCTGCTTCATGCTGCCGGTACCAGCATTGCATTGATCGTATTCGCGGGTGCTGCACTTCTTGCGATAAGCGCGGAGCGGTCTGTCTGGCAACTGGTTGCAGAGATTGCGATCTACCTGGGCATAGTTGTTGTGTTTGGCCAGCTGCTGCCGCGTGCACTTGCGCGCCGCTGGGCAACGCAGTTTTTGCCATTGCTTATGCCGGTGTTGCGAGCGGCTGGTGTATTCGTATCACCGTTCCTTGCTGTGGCAGGCTTTGTCGTGCGGCAGGTACTGAGGGTGCATCCAAATCCGGCAGAAGGCGAATCGCTTGAAGGAATCGAGGAGATGCTCCGTGAGGGCGCGCTCGAAGAAATCGGCGCAACCGAAGAGTTGGCGATCATCTCGGGTGTGGTGCAGTTCAGCGAGAAAACTGCCCGCGATGTGATGACTCCGCGCAGTGATGTCTTCATGCTGAGCGACGGCCTGCCCGCACCTTTGCTTGCTAAGCAGATGGCCAGCGCAGCATACAGCCGTGTGCCTATCTATCACGGATCGCCCGACAACATTACAGGGATGATCCATGCTTTCGATGTCTTCCGTGAGGCCGGTGAACGGGTTCCTGCACTACGACCGGTTACATTCACTCTTCCGGAGCGGCCGGCCAAGGAGCTGCTTTTCAGCCTTCTGCGCACCCGGAGACAGTTGGCGATAGTGCGAAGTGCAGACGGCGTGGTGCTTGGGATAGTGACACTGGAGGACCTGCTGGAAGAGCTCGTTGGCGATATACGCGATGAGCACGACGAGCCTGCGCCGTCGGTGACCCCGGAATCTTCAACGTGAGAAGTGGCAGCGAATGTCGGTGACAGGTGAGATGAGTGGGATGAACCAGGTACCTACTGAGTTGCCACTGCGGCTGGAGCGTACGCTTCAGGATTTCCGCGCCGGAAAGATTGCAGCTCTGGCGCGGGTGGTGAGTGTAGTTGAAAATCACCGTCCGGGGTTCGATCTGCTGTTGGCCGGCCTTAATGCATCGCTCGGGCGTGCCCAGCGCATCGGCATCACCGGCCCTCCGGGTGCCGGCAAGAGCTCTCTTACAACACGTCTCGCCAGTGCAGTACGCAAGAGTGGCCGCACGGTGGGAATCGTGGCTGTAGATCCCACCTCGCCGTTCACTGGTGGAGCACTGTTGGGCGACCGTATCCGCATGGAGGATGTGGCACTCGATCCTGGCGTTTATATCCGATCCATGGCGACACGCGGTTCGCTGGGTGGCCTTGCAACAGCAACCCGCGAAGTGTGCGATGTCCTCGATGCGTTCGGTATGGATGTCATTCTTATCGAGACCGTTGGTGTCGGGCAAAGCGAACTCGATATTGCGCGGTCGGCCGACTCCACACTTGTGGTACTGGTCCCGGAGTCCGGTGATTCCATTCAGACTCTCAAGGCTGGCGTAATGGAAATCGCCGACGTCTATGCTGTAAACAAAGCCGACCGGCCGGGTGCTGATCGTCTGCGCAATGACATTGAGCTTATGCTTGGTTTAAGAGCAGGGAATGCCCTCAAGAACATCCCGGCACACCACGGCGTAAATCTGAGCGCGGTCCAGGACAAAGAGACGCTGCGGAACGCCATGAACCCTGCGCGTGCCGCCCGTGCGGCAGCCCGCGCTGAGCCCGAGCCAGGAGAGCGTTGGACACCGCCAGTCCTCCGTACTGTCGCCCCCGCCAATGAGGGCGTTGATGAGCTATTGCAGTCACTCGACCGGCATTTCCGCTATCTTTCAGAGAGCGGCGAGCTCCATACCCGCCGGCGGATACGCCTACGGGAGCGCGTTATGGAGGTTGTGGAACAACAATTGCAACAGCGACTATGGAAGGACGCGGATACCATGCACTGGCTCGACGAACAGATTCCAGAGATTGAGGCCGGAAGGCTCTCGCCATTTGTAGTGGCGGACGCCCTGCGTGCACGCAGTGGAGACCTCATGATTCAGCCAATGCTCGGCGCTTTAACCGGGACCAACAGATGACCAGCATTCAGGACCTCGAAGGCCTTGTCAAACAGCAGCAGGATGAGCTCGACGCGCTGAAGCGAGAGCTCGACGGATGGCGTCAGCGCTACGACTCAGGCAACAAACGGGATATCGCGTTCACCAACTCGGCGCGCGAGGTCGAACCGCTCTATTCGGCGATGGATCTCGCAGACACGGCCGGCGCTGCATTCGAGGTGCCCGGTGTGTACCCGTTCACACGCGGCATCCACCCAACCGGTTACCGCGGCAAACTGTGGACGATGCGACAGTTCGCCGGCTTCTCCACCGCCCGCGAAACCAACGCGCGTTACAAGTTCCTGCTCTCGCAGGGGCAGACCGGACTGTCGGTTGCCTTCGACTTCCCGACGCTCATGGGATACGACTCCGACCATCCCCGCTCAGAAGGTGAAGTAGGGAAGTGCGGCGTCGCTATTTCATCGCTGGCAGATATGGAGCAGCTCTTCGAGGGGATCCCGCTCGATCGCGTCTCAACATCGATGACGATCAACGGCCCTGCGATCATCCTCCTCTGCTTCTACATTGCCGCCGCTGAAAAACAGGGAGTACCTGCATCAAAGCTTCAGGGCACGGTGCAAAACGATATCCTCAAGGAATACATGGCGCAGCACGCGTGGTGTTTTCCGATTGAACCCGCGCTGCGACTTATCGTGGACGGTTTCGAATGGTGCGCCACCAACGTACCCAACTGGAATACAATTTCCATTTCCGGGTACCATATCCGCGAAGCCGGGTCAACAGCTGCGCAGGAACTGGCATTCACACTCGCTGATGGCTTTACCTATGTCGAACGCGGCATCGCACGTGGCCTCGACGTAGATGAATTCGCACCGCGACTTTCTTTTTTCTGGGATATCCACAACGACTTCTTTGAAGAAATCGCCAAGCTGCGGGCCGCGCGCCGGATATGGGCGCGACATATGAAGGAGCGTTACGGCGCCAGGAACCCACGCTCATGGATGATGCGGTTCCATTCCCAGACAGCGGGAGTGACACTCACGGCTCAGCAGCCGATGAACAATGTGGTGCGCGTTGCATATCAGGCGATGGCTGCTGTACTGGGCGGCACACAGTCGCTTCATACCAACTCGATGGACGAAACACTGTCGCTGCCAACCGAAGCGGCCGTTGAAGTGGCACTCCGCACGCAGCAGATACTGGCATACGAAAGTGGTGTGCCAAACGTGATCGACCCACTCGGCGGCTCGTACTACGTCGAGGCTCTTACCGACCAGCTCGAAAAGGAAGCGGAAGCACTGTTTGCGCAGATTGAAGAAATCGGCGGAGTGGTCAAGGGGCTTGAAGACGGATGGTTCCAGAAGCGTATCGCCGAAAGTGCTGCGCGGCAGCAGTGGGAGATTGAGCAGCACCGTAAGTACGTGGTGGGTGTGAATGAGTTCGTGAACGACGAAGAAGAACTCACTATTCCGTTGTTGCGGATCGGCAGCGAAGCTGAAGATGAACAGCGTGCCAGCATGGCGAAACTCAGAGCCAGTCGCGATCAGGCGCTTGTGGACCAGCGACTGGAGGCGCTTAGGGGTGCAGCCCGTGGTAGCACGAACGTGGTGCCATTTATCCTTGATTGCGCGCGCGCATATTGTACGCTTTACGAGATACGTGCAGCGCTTGAGGATGTCTTTGGTGCATATCGCGAGCCGGTGTTCTTTTGACGCCCAGGCTTACAACCAAGCGCGCCGAGCCAAAGGCCTGGTGGGAAACTCACTTTAACTCGCTCTACCTCAGGGAGTACGAGCCGATTTTCGATGCGGCTCAGGACAGACGTGAAACAGCCAGGCTGATTGAGTTACTCTCGCTCCCCGTTTGCGCACGCGTTCTGGACTGTCCCTGCGGACAGGGGCGCCATGCGCGGCTCCTTGCTGAATCGGGGTACAATGTAGATGGGCTGGACTACTCACCCTATCTCGTTAAGGAAGCAAAAAAGCTGGGGACAGGCAAGCGGCTTCGCTACACGCAGGGTGACATGCGCAAGCTGCCATCCAGATGGTCCGGGAGATTCGATGCAGTTGTCAATCTCTTTACATCGTTTGGTTTCTTTGATCACCCGGCCGATGATCAGCGTGTACTCAGCGAGTTCGCACGGGTTCTCCGTCCGGGCGGTGTGCTGATCTGGCACGGCGGCAGTCGCGATGGCGTGATGTCCCGTTTCCTGTCGCGCGACTGGTGGAGCACATCCGACGGCACCGTCTTCGCGCAGGAGCGTCGGTTTGACCCACTCTCGGGTTTCCTGTCGATTACTTCCACCTGGCGGGCGCCAGCTGTGAAAGGCAATAGCGACAAGCGGGCCGAAGAGGGCGAGCGGAGTCACCGGATTCGGCTGTACACGGCCTCCGAGCTGGCCTCCCGGATGCGCGATGTCGGGCTTGTGGTTGAAGCGGCGTACAGTGGCTGGAAGGACCGCCCGTTGACCAGACGTTCGGGTGAGATGCTTCTGGTTGCGCGCAAGGAGGAGCCATGAGAGTACTGAAGCTGCACGACATCTACACTGTTTTCCGCTAGATTGGAGCTCTATGTCACGACCAATTCGCGTACTGGTTGCCAAGCCTGGGCTGGACGGGCACGATCGCGGGGCCAAAGTGGTCGCCGCTGCACTTCGCGACGCCGGGATGGAGGTCATCTACACCGGTCTGCATCAGACACCTGAAATGATCGCTACGGCGGCGGTTCAGGAAGATGCGGACGTGGTTGGCCTGTCTATCCTGAGCGGCGCACACATGACGCTGTTCCCGCGTGTGCGTGAACTGCTGGTTGAGCAGGGGCGTGACGACATTCTTGTCACAGGCGGCGGCATAATACCGGCCGAGGATATGGACGAGCTATATCGCCTGGGGATCGGAAAACTCTTTGGCCCGGGGACGCGCACTCAGGATCTTGTGGACTATATCCGCGAGTGGTTCAAAGAGCGCGAGCAGCAGGACGCGTGACAACACGACTTAGAGAGCTGAGCGTCGGACTGCGCGAACTGGAAGAACGTTTGCGTCAGGGCGGCGGCGAAGCACGTATTGCAAAGCAGCACAAGCAGGGGAAACTCACGGCGCGTGAGCGCGTTACCGCCTTGCTGGATGAAAACGCACCGTTCCTTGAGATCGGGCTCCTTATTGCATACGACAGGTACGACGGTCAGGCGCCTGCTGCCGGTGTAATAACCGGTGTCGGTACTGTCGGTGGACGCGAAGTGGTTGTTGTTGCCAACGACGCAACAGTGAAGGCCGGCTCGTGGTGGCCTGAAACCATCACCAAGATCCTGCGCGCACAGGAAGTCGCGATGCGCTGCCGGATCCCGATCATCTACCTTGTCGATTCCGCTGGTGTCAATCTGCCATATCAGGGTGGAGTCTTCCCGGGTCAGTACGGTGCAGCGCGCATTTTTTACTACAACTCCATTATGCGACGCTACCTGCGGATTCCGCAGATAGCCGCTGTTATGGGTCAGTGCGTGGCGGGCGGTGCCTATCTACCGGCACTCAGCGATGTGATCCTTATGGTGAAAGGCACATCGTTCATGGGGCTCGGCGGGCCGAATCTTGTGAAAGGCGCAACAGGGCAATCGGTGGACGGAGAAACGCTGGGCGGTGCGTCAACGCACACTGCGATCTCCGGTGTAGCGCACTACGCGCTCGACGATGATGCTGCCTGTCTCGCCAAAATCAGAGAGATGATTGCACTGCTTCCTGAAGCAGTGCACGGCCCAAAGGTACACACCTTCAGGCCACCCGCACGTGAACCGGAAGTACTGTACGATCTCTTGCCGCAGGATCACCGCATGTCGTACGATATGCGCGCACTGCTTGATGCGATCATAGACGACGGGCAGATCGATGAATTTCAGCCGGAACTCGCGCGTGAAATGATCTGTGGTGATGCACGCCTGGAAGGTATTCCGGTTGGGATTATCGCCAACCGGCGCGGGCTGATTAAGGGCAGAGCGGGCGAGCGTCCGCGGTTCGGCGGAATCATTTACACTGAAAGCGCTGAAAAAGTCGCGTTCTTTATTGACCGCTGCGAACGACAGGGTATTCCAATTCTGTTTGTTCAGGATGTTTCCGGTTTTATGGTGGGCCCGGATGCAGAGCATGAAGGGATCATCCGTGCGGGCGCACGTTTTGTTGAGGCGATGGCTTGTGCGCGTGTCCCCAAGATCGTCCTTACGGTAAACCACGCGAGTGGTGCCGGTTACTACGCCATGGCAGGGCAGGGTTTCGACCCGGATTTCCTCTTTTCGTGGCCGACCGGACGTATGGCTGTCATGGAAGGTGAGGCTGCGATCCAGGCGGTACACGGGCCGGCACTCGACGCAGCACAGAAAGCCGGTGTTGCGCCCGGTGAGGATGTCACCCGCGCAGTTGAAGCCATGCGAATCGACTACGAGACCCAACTGGATGCGAAGTACGCGGGTGCACGTGGCTTTATTGATATGATAGTGTACCCGGAGAACACGCGTGAGATGTTGTCGTTGGCGCTTCGTGCGGCCAGCAGGAACCCGGGTCCGCATCTGGGCCCATTCGTTCTGCCGCCCATGCCAACGGCATCGGCGTAAAGAGTTCAGAAAGAATTCAGATAGAATTCGGATAGAATACAGAAAGGATACCTAAAGGATATCAGTAGATATGTCTTCCAGGAGTTCACGTACAGTAAGCGTTGCCAGTGGCCAGGGGTTCTGGGGCGACTGGCTGGAGGCACCGCGCCGGCAGGTTGAAGGTGGTCAGGTTGATTACCTGATGCTCGACTACCTCGCCGAGGTGACGATGTCCATCGTGCAGAAGCAGAAAGAGCGCGACCCACGCATGGGATATGCGCGCGATTTCATTGGCGCAATGGAGAGCGTTTTCCCGGCTGTTGCCGAACGCGGAGTGAAGGTCATCGCCAATGCAGGTGGTGTTAATCCCGACTCCTGCGCAGATGCAGTGCTCGAAGCAGCTGATCGCCATGGTGTGCGTGGCAAGGTTCGCATCGGTGTTGTTACGGGCGACGATATTTTGCACAGGCTCGATGAGCTCATCGACTCAGGGCACGCACTCGCCAATATGGATACGGGTGAACCGTTGTCCACGGTGCGCGACAATGTGCTTTCTGCCAACGCTTACATCGGGTCAACACCGATCGTGGAAGCGCTGCGACTGGGTGCCAATGTGGTTGTTACCGGACGCAGCACCGATACAGCGCTCACGATGGCGCCACTCCGATATGAATTTGGCTGGGCCGACGACGACTGGAACAGGCTGGCCTCAGGGATTGTTGCAGGTCACATCCTTGAGTGTGGTGCACAGTCGTCCGGCGGAAACTGCCTTTACGACTGGCGCGACATCCCCGATCTGGCGAATGTCGGCTATCCGATTGCGGAAGTAAGCGAAGACGGCACCTTTGTAATCCGCAAACACCCGGGCACTGGTGGGCGCATCTCTGTTCCTTCTGTTACGGAGCAGTTGGTTTACGAAATGGGTGACCCAAAGAGTTACATCACCCCCGATGTCGTCGCTGATTTCACCAGCATCCGCCTGGCTCCAGATGGCGAGGACCGCGTGCGTGTGCATGGAGTAACAGGCGGCGCACCGACGCCGTTCCTGAAGGTCTCGATAGCGTATCGCTCCGGCTTCAAGGCTGTTGGAAGTCTGGTTTATGCCTGGCCCGATGCATATGAAAAGGCACAGCTGGCCAATCGTGTTTTGCGCGAACGCCTCGATCGGTTGGGGCTCCGTTTCGACGAAGTGCTCACCGAGTACGTGGGTGTGAACGCCACGCATGGTCCGCTGGCTGGCAGCGGCGATGACGCACCGGAAGTCCAGCTTCGCATTGGTGTTCGCGGCAACGATCGTGCGTCCATCGAACGGTTCACACGCGAAATAGCACCGCTGGTGCTCAACGGGCCGCCCAGTGTTACAGGATTCGCAGGCGGCAGACCAAAGGTGGAAGAGATCGTTGCTTACTGGCCGGCGCTGCTTGATAAGCGGGCAGTGACTACACATGTCAGGATAGCGGAGTAAGAGATGAAAGTACGACTGCTGGATCTCGCGCATGCGCGTAGCGGTGACAAGGGTGACACTGCCAATGTGGGTCTTATCGCGCTCCGCCCCGAGTGGTATCCGCTCCTTGCACGCGAGGTGACAACCGCGCGCGTGCAGGAACATTTCCGCGGCATGATCACAGGCGGTGTTGAGCGTTTCGAACTGCCCAACCTGAATGCTGTCAACTTCCTTCTGCATGGCGCACTGGACGGCGGCGGTACGCTGTCACTCAAGACAGATGCGCAGGGGAAGGTTTACTCCACTGCACTGCTCCGTATGTACATCGACATACCGGATGCCGAAGCGGCGTCACTCGGCATCAGCGCATGAGCCCGTTGCTGCGCCTGCGGTTCTCACTGCTTGTGGCAGGAATAATCCTTTTTGGCTATTCCTATGCTACCGGGCGTGAGACACCGCGGCTCGTTGCAATCGTGGTACTTGGCCTGGCAGTGGTGATTATGCTCGTGGACCGGATTCGCGGTAAGAGGTCGTAGTCTATCCATGATTCGTGCCGCTGTCCCTGAACTTCTTGCACCTGCCGGTTCGCTTGATGCAGTGCGGGCCGCCGTTGCCAATGGTGCCGATTCGGTGTACCTCGGCGCTTCCATGTTCAATGCGCGGGACGAAGGCGCGCAACTGACGCTGGATGACCTCGGTAAAGCCTGCGCGATTGCACACAGCCGCGGAGTGAAGATCTACCTGACTTTCAATATCCTGATGAAGCCAGGGGAACTCCACGACGCACTTATGTACCTTGGCGAATGCATAGATCGCGGAATCGATGCAGCGATCGTGCAGGACATCGGTGTTATCAGGTTGGTGCAGAGGATGTATCCGGAGCTGGAGCTGCACGGTTCCACGCAGATGACGGTGCACGATGTTTCCGGCGCGCGGATGATGCAGACGCTGGGGCTCAAGCGGGTGGTACTTGCGCGTGAGAACACGCTTGAGGATATCGCGGCTATACGCGCTGCGGTTCCGGAGCTGGAGCTGGAAACATTTATCCACGGTGCCCTTTGCATTTCCTATTCCGGGCAGTGCTACATGTCCGGAATGATTTCAGACAGGTCCGCCAACAGGGGAGCCTGCGCGCAATCCTGCCGGAAAGGGTATGAGCTCAGAGACGCAGCCACAGACGAGCTCCTCGATAAGGGCTTTCTGATTTCAGCCCGGGATCTCGCCGCGCACGACAGTCTGGATGAACTCGCGCGGCTGGGTGTAAGCTGCCTCAAGGTGGAAGGGCGCAAGAAGAAGCCTGAGTACGTGGCACTGGTTACGAAGAGCTATCGCGGGTGGCTCAATAAGATTGCTGAAGGTGTGAATCCCGGCCCGGTCCCCGATATCGAGACTGAACCTCTCATTCAGATTTTCAGTCGTGGTAATACGCCCGGTATGTATCAGGGTCGTCAGGGGCGTGGGTATATCACGCGCACCCAGCCGGATAACCGTGGGCTTCCTGTCGGAGTTGTTACAGGCATTGAAGGGCATAACGTCGTTGTAACTGTCAACAGGCAGATCGCCGACGGCGACGGTATCGGTTTTGAAACAGAGGAAAGCGGTGGCGCAGCTCTCGGCGGTTCTGTGGAGCGCGTAAAGACCATTGCACAGCGCAATGGTGAGTGGCGCCAGCTGCTCACTATGCGTGTTAAACCGCCTGTCGGTGCTGTAGTGGTGCGAAGCAGCGACAGCAGATTGCTGGAGCGTGCGCGTGCGTCCTTTGCAGCAGTTGAAGTGCCGGAACGTACTTCAGTGGCGCGCGTGGATGTCCGTGTGTTTGGTAATGCCGGCTCACCGCTACGGGTGTCCTGGAGAGCAGGCGATATTTCTGTCGATACAGTCTCCGAAGCAGTGTTGCTTCCATCGAAGGGCCGGAGCATCGATGACAAGCAACTGCGCGAACAGTTCGGCAGGCTTGGCGGGACCGGTTTAGTGCTTGGTTCGGTGGATCTCTCAGGTCTTGCCAGCGAACTTTTTATACCGGTAAGCGCACTGAACCGGGTGCGACAGAGTGCTGTTGCAGAGCTTGAGGAGCAGGCAGGGTGGGTGCGCGCTGGCGAAGAGGTTGCGCGTGAAGCACGCGTCGCTGAGGTCATTGCAGATGTGGGGCAGGTGAGTTCGCCTGCTGCCATAGTGAATGGCAACGGCCGCATGTCGAATAGCGACACAGTCACTGCGGCTGGTGCTGCTACTGCTGCTACGCACCCTGCAACTGCCAAGTCAACACTCCGCGCAATTGTTTACAATGTGCCGGATGCTGAGGCGGCAGCGGGTGCAGGTGCAACGGAAATAGTTTTCGATCCGTTTCTGCGGCACCCCACGCCACCGGTATCGCGCGTTACGAAGCTGCGCGACTCACTCGCTGATAAAGGCGTTGCTTTCCGGCTCAGGTTGCCGACAATCGTACGTCCGGAGGACCGCAAGCTCGTTGATAAGTGGCTGGCCACGGATTTCCCGCTTCTATCCGGCCATTCAGGGCTTGCACTGGAAGCAGCAGCGAGCGGTCGGCATGTTGTTGCTGATTACGCAGTGAACTGTTTCAACCAGCATACCGCTGCGTTCTTCATGGATAATGGAATCAGTTCCGTTACTGTGTCCATTGAGCTCACTGAACATGAAATCGGTGAGCTGATTGCACCGTGGCGCGGAATCGGGTTTGAGGCGCTGGTGTATGGGCGCACAGAAGGGATGACGATCGAGCACTGCGTCCTTTCTGCCGCATTCGATCGGGTGCCGGGCACCTGCCGCGATCTGTGCGTGCAGAAGCACCCGTCTGTATCCGTCACCGATCCAACAGGTTACACATTCCCGGTTGCGACCGACTATGCATGCCGGAACCGGCTCTTGCATTCCCGTCCGATCGATGGGCTTGAGTATCTGCCGGTTCTTTGGGCGCATGGTATCCGCGGCTACCATCTGCTGTTCAATGTGGCAGATGAGCCGGTAGCCGCTGTAACTGCTGCATACCGCAACGCACTTGATGCGCTTGGGCACGGCACGCCTGTTGATACTGCTGCGACACGTTCAATTCTTGGAAGCGCCTGGACAAGAGGCCACTTCGCGCGCGCAGTATAAGTGGGGCGTTTGCGATGTGATGATGTCGCAGTTGGAGACGACCTGCGACATAGTGACTCCATGTATAAAGGAGCATCTGCCGCAGCCGGCACACTCAACGAAGCCCGTGAAACGCTGAGCCGATACTTCGGCTACGCGGATTTCCGGCCCGCGCAGGTGCGTGCGGTTCAGGCAGTGCTTTCGGGGCGGGACGCTCTGCTTGTTTTGCCGACCGGTGGTGGAAAATCCATCTGCTACCAGGTGCCGGCTCTGGTGCGTGAAGGGCTGACAGTGGTTGTTTCGCCGCTCATCTCCCTGATGAAGGATCAGGTTGAAACTCTGCGCAGAAAGAACATCGGTGCAGCCTTTATAAACAGCACCCTTAGCGCCGCTGAAACTGCGGAGTGTCTTTCGGGTGTCGCAAATGGTTCAATCCGGTTGCTCTATCTGGCGCCGGAACGGCTCAGCTCCGAGCGCATGCTGGAGCGGCTCCGCAACGCTGGCGTGTCGCTTCTCGCTATCGACGAAGCGCATTGCATAAGCGAGTGGGGGCACGACTTCCGCCCCAGCTACCGTCAGATCGGTGCTATCCGCGAAGCACTGGACAACCCGCAGACGGTCGCACTTACAGCAACTGCCACTCCGGATGTCCGGCATGATATTGCCCGTCAACTGATGCTCCGCAACCCCGAAGTCGTAGTGGCAGGCTTCGACAGAAAGAACCTGGAGTACCACGTGCAGCCGGTCCGCACTCAGGCAGACAAGGATAAGTGCGCGATCACGCTGCTCCGCGAGATGGAAGGTGTCTCTGTGGTCTATGCACCCACGCGCAAGGCGGTGGAGCGTGTTGCTGCGACTCTCACTCGTGGGCGTATCCGCGCTGTGGCCTATCACGCTGGACTGGATCCGGATGACCGTCAGCGTGCACAGGACGCCTTCATGAACGAAAAGGTGCGTGTGATCGTGGCAACGAGCGCATTCGGCATGGGGATCGACAAGCCGAATGTGCGGCTCGTGGTACATCATTCCATGTCGGGCTCACTGGAGGCCTACTATCAGGAAGCAGGGAGGGCAGGGCGCGATGGGAATGAAAGTCGCTGCGTGCTGCTGCACTCCTTTGCTGACCGGTTCACACACGAGTTCTTTATCGACGGTTCGCATCCCGAGCGCGAGGTGGTGGAGGAGGTGTGGAAGGAACTCCGGAAGCTTGCGGGGCGCGCATCGTTGATAAGTGCAACGCCCGAAACAGTTGCGACCATGATTCCAAAGCGGGTCGGTGAGCGGAAGGCAGCGGCCGCTGTGCGTGTGCTGCTCGCAGCCGGTGCACTTACCGACGAAAGCTCATCCGATACCCGTGTCTGGGTGCGCCTTCTCGCTTCGCCGGAGCGGATCACCAGTGAGCTGACGGGGGATCGCGCAATGGAGCTGGAGCTCCTGCGCGCACTCTGGCGGCTGGCAGGCGCGAGACTGGAAACAGGGGTCACTCTGGATCTGGACCAGCTTCCCAGATGGCTTGGCGGTGCGCTGCGAACTATCCCGTTACTCGATCGTCTTATGTCGGAGCAGTTCGTGACCTGGAAGCTGTCTGGTTCCGGGCTGAGGCTTGATCGGCATATCGGCAGCGCCGGGGAACTTCCGGTGGACTGGGAGCTCCTTAAGCGGAGACGACGCGCGGAACTCAGCAGGCTCGATGCCATGCAGCGTTATGCGCTTACCAAGGGTTGCCGCAGAGCCTTTGTTTTGCGCTATTTTGGGGATCCCGATGCGCGCGCCAACTGCGGCGCGTGCGACCGATGCCTGGGCATCGTGCATGAAGCACCGCCCGCACTTCAGCGGACAGAGCGCAAGAAACGTAGTTCCGCAAGACGCACATGAACAGTTCCATGAGTAACTCTGTGAACGACCCAAAGAACGGGTCTGTACACAACTCTGTGAACCAGTACGTGAACAGGCAGTAAACACGCACATTAACCCGTCAAGGGTTCCAATATCAGGATTATGGACGACAGTTTGTATTTCGGTGAGCAGCACCTTGCAGTACGTGAAATGGTACGTGCATTTGCACAGGAAAAAGTGGCTCCGGTGGCTGCGAAGCATGACGAGGACGCCACATTTCCGTGGGAGAATATCAAGGCCATGGGAGAGCATGGCCTGCTAGGTGTTCCATGGCCGGAAGAGATTGGAGGCGCAGGCCTTGATCTCATCAGTTACATAATTGCAATCCACGAGATGTCCCGTGTGGACGCCTCACACGGAATCACCATCAGTGCACACACCACGCTTGGCACTTCTCCGATCGTCAACTTTGGTACGAAGGAGCAGATCAACCGCTTTGTACCGCCGCTGGCTTCCGGGAAAGTGCTGGGCGGCTTCGGGCTTACGGAAGAGAGCGCAGGCAGCGATGCCGGCGGAACGCGCACAACAGCTGTCCGCAAGAATGGCCACTACGTTCTGAACGGCTCAAAGCGCTTTATCACCCACGCAGGTGTGGGTGAAGTGTTCGTTGTAACTGCTGTAACCGATCCATCGAGGGGCACCAAAGGGATTTCGTCGTTCATCCTTACCAAGGACACGGTCGATCTCGAAATGGCGAAATCCATTGGTATGGGGCATGACGAATCGCTGCAGGCGATGCTTGGTTTCACAGCCGGCCGGAAGGAAGACAAGCTGGGGTGGCGCGCCTCCGATACCCGTGAGCTTCTGTTTGAGAACGTTGAGGTACCCGCCGAAAACCTTCTTGGCACCGAAGGGATGGGGTTCATCAATTTCATGAAGACCCTTGATTCGGGTCGGATTGGAGTGGCTGCGCTTTCGCTGGGAATCGCCGAGGCCGCGCTCGAGGAATCGTTGAAGTATGCGGTTGTGCGTAAGCAGTTCGGAAAGGCAATAGCTGAGTTCCAGGGAATTCAGTTCCAGCTTTCAGATATGGCAACCGAGCTCGAAGCGGCGAAGCATCTGGTCTATCATGCCGCCTGGCTTGCCCAGAACGGGAAACCGTTCACCAAGGAGGCATCAATGGCAAAGCTGTTCGCATCGGAGCTGGCGATGCGGGCATCGATACGCGCCATACAGATCCATGGCGGATACGGCTACACCAGGGACTACCCTGTGGAGCGTTACATGCGGGACGCCAAGATCTGTGAAATCGGTGAAGGGACATCCGAGGTGCAGCGCATGGTGATCGCCCGTCATCTGCTTCGTTCAGTGCTGGATTGACGTTTGCATTTCCTTTCAGGAAAACATCACCGGGGTTAGTCCACCACCCAGGCAACGATTGTGTAGCGCGCGTTGTTCAGGCCGTGCTCATTCCTTCCGAACCGGTACTCCTCCAATATCGTCCTTGCCGCCGTCTGGGTTGTGCCAAGAACGAGCACTGAATCTGCATAGATCAACACGTTATGAATTACCACACTTCGTTCCGCGGTATTGTCGCTCCGTTCACTGTCAGTGGGGCATGCATCACGTCTGGAATACTTGCTGTAATCCATCGCGGTGGGACCTATTTGCAGGCTTCCTTCCTTGCTCCAGAAAGGATCTGCCTTGCAGAAGTCAATCCGGGTCGTGTCGTTAATCATCATACGGTAATTAACAATCATATTGCCCAGGGTGAGGAGCTCAGTCTCCTTAAGCTTCTGCTCCTGCACCGCGCCCGGCAAAGCCACGAATGCCAGCAGCATGAATACTACACTACGCATTGATTGGATTCTCCTACGGAGTTCAGCAAGCGGAATAAACCGTACCGGGTTTCCCGGAGAGCTGTTTGCTTGAGTACCAGCACGGCGGATTCCGTATTGGTGTGGCGTACCTGAAACTGCTGTTCGTACTCCATTGGTGGCAAATAGCGGCTGGTTACCCGGATTTACACCGGGCAGGCACCGTGTTGCCTATCGCGATACCGGGCTCACAAGAGCGCAAAATGAAACCGCAAGGGCGGCCAAAGCGGTCCGGGCAGGGAATAGCCGTAAATCTGCTACAATCCAGGCGCCGAATGGCGCAACGACAATGATCATTACCGCGGCCATCGATACGACGGCATACCGACGGATGGATGTCCCATTCCTATCGCGGTTCCGCCAGTGATAGAGCAACAGCGACCTTGCTCCACCGACAATCAGGAGCGACGGGAAGAACACTATCTGATTGAACAGGACAGCTCCCAGCCACCTATAGAGCGACCGCTGACTGTAGTAGTCAAGGTTGCCCAGAAGGTCCAGTATACTCATAACGACATTGACTGTCACTATGAAAAGCATGAGGTCAGCGACCCATGGCATCAGAGTGCCTTTCACCCGGCTAAAGGCATACATCACCGGGATTGGTCCGCCGTATAGCCAAAGATTATGTAGCGCGGGTTGTTCAGGCCGTGCTCAGTCCTTCCGAACCGGTACTCCTCGAATATCGTCCTGCCGCCAACCTTGTGGGTAGTGCCAAGAATGTGTACTGAATCTGCATAGATCCACACGTTATGAATTACCACACTGCGCTCCGCGGCATTGTCGCGCCGTTCACTGTCACTGGGGCATGCATCACGTCTGGAATACTTGCTGTAATCCATCGCGGCGGAGCCTATTTGCAGGTTTCCTTCCTTGCTCCAGAAAGGAGCTGCCTGGCAGAAGTCGATCCGGGTGGTGTCGTTAATGATCATACGGTAACTGACAATTGCATTGCCCAGAGAGAGCAGCTCCGTATCTTTCAGCTTCGGCTCCTGCACCGCGCCTGGCAAAGCCACGAATGCCAGCAGCATGAGGATTACAGAACGCATTGTTTGGATCCTCGGTTGAGTTCCCGATCGAGTCCATCCGTCGGGTTCGGCCTGGGGAAGCGGCTGGTTGGCGGCATACTGAATTGTAAGCCTGGACCAGTTTCCCGATAGTTCAGGTGACAGCCAGTGATTCTCTGCAATCCTGGGCCCATGCCGTCCGGATTGGTACCCAAAGGGGTCACAATGACGGAATTCCTGACATGGATCGGCGCTTGTGCATTGCGGGATTGATTCCTTTGCGTGTACCATTCAGGCTGAAGTATCCAGTTCCGTATCCGTCGCATCAGGCGCCGGTGTCCCGTGCGACTCGCGGGCCACTTGCGTTTCGGCTTGGGGGCTGACCGAGCCAGCGCGCTCTTCAGGTCAACACCCACCGAACGTCTCACCGCGCTAAAGCCGGTGTGCTGCATTCGTACGTCCCAGCGTGTTCCACAATCGACTCCCCGCGCAGCCTTTGGCGCGCCGGCTGGCTGTTCACTTTGTGCGTTGGTCCGTGTTCGATTGCGCGCAGGTGAGGGAACCCTGTGACGTGTCGCTGCGTGAATCGCATGCAGTGACGCCATGCAGTCCAACCGTATCAGTCGCTGAGTGGATCAAGCGGAGTCGCCGCCGTCTGCCTGTGTGACGAGACAACATGAAGCGTGAAATCCTGGTGAGTGCAACGCAGCGCGAAACGCGCGTTGCAATTCTCGAGGACGGAGTGTTCGTTGAATTGCTGGTAGACCGGCCTGACGCACGTCGTATGGTCGGAAATGTTTACCTTGGCAAAGTTGACGCCGTCCTTCCCGGCATACAAGCCGCATTTGTAAACATAGGTACCGAAAAGGCTGCGTTCCTGCATGCAGCCGATGTTGTGGTCGAAGACGTTGCAGTCTCCGATGATGACGCCGATGATGACGATTCCGATGATTCGGATTCCGGCAACGGACGTCACAGGGAGCCCGCACCTCCCATCCAGGATCTGCTTAAACGGGGGCAGGAGATCCTCGTGCAGGTTACCAAGGAGCCGATCTCGACCAAAGGGCCCCGCGTTACCGGACAGATCTCCCTCGCCGGCCGCTTCCTGGTCTATATGCCCGTCGCATCGAAGGTGGGGGTCAGCCGCAAAATCGATGAACGGAGCGAACGGCAGCGGCTCCGCCAGATGGTGCAGGAGCTCCTCCCCGATGGTGCCGGTGGGGTAATCGTGCGCACCGTCAGCGAAGACGCCACGCGCGAAACTTTCGAGCACGAGCTCAACACACTTATCTCCAACTGGAAGCGCATCAAGCGGCGCGCGCAGTTCACCCGCGCGCCGAGTGAGGTGCATAAGGAGACGAACGTCACCAGGAGTCTGGTGCGTGATCTGTTCAGTGCGAAAGTGGAAAGCGTTATTGTCGATTCGCGACAGGTGTACAACGAAGTAACGGAATACCTGAAGGGGATCGCACCGGAGCTCGTCGAGCGGGTGCGCATGTATGAAGAGACAGTCCCGCTCTTCGACAAATACGGCATCGAAACTGAAATCAGGGATCTGTTCAAGCGGCGCTGTGATCTGCCGTCGGGTGGCTACCTGGTGATAGAACAGACCGAGGCGCTGGTCTCCATTGATGTAAACTCCGGGCGCTACACGGGTAAGCGCGACCCGGAGAAAACGAGCTTGCGCACCAACACCGAGGCCGCACGCGAGATCGCACGTCAGCTCAGGTTGCGCGATGTGGGCGGGATCATCGTTTGCGATTTCATCGATATGGAATCGCGGGCGAACCGGGATCGCGTTCTGCAGGAGTTGCGCACGCACCTGGGCAGGGACCGCGCCCGGACCCGCGCGTTCGCAGTCAGCGACCTCGGCTTGATCGAAATGACGCGCCAGAGGGTGCGTCAGAGCCATTACCAGAGCATGACAGAAACCTGTCCGACCTGCGCAGGTACGGGTCGGGTGTTCACTCCTGAAACGATCATGCGTCGCGTGGAGCGTGCGCTGAGGCGGATGCACGCTGAAGGGCGGAAGGACGCGGTTATGGTGCGTTTGCATCCGGAGGTGGCGCTGCATGTGCTGGAGCAGGAGCACGATTTCATTCGTAGGATAGAGCGGTGGGCGGGTTTCCCGTTGGAGCTACGCGACGACCCGCTGCTTAAGCCCGATGAGGTCCGGATCGTCACCAAGAGTGCCGGTTATGATCTGACCCAGAAGTACGCAGTGGCGTGAGGTGACGTAGCGCCAGTTCGCCGGGTATTCATCGCAGTGTTCTGGGCAAAGTATTGCCACCATCGGAGATTCCATAAACCTTCGAGATGCATAGTTTCTCCCTAAAGCTGGCTTGTATATCACTCGCCATTCTGGTTTGTGGTTGCTCAGAGGCGACGACTACCCCAGCAGATTCATCCCATATCGCTATCGCTGATTGGGCCGCACGGGTTGATACTATGGCCGGCACTTATACCGGCGTAGTGAGTGTTGTTGAATTCCATGACAGTCTCCTTGTTGTTTCAGACTTAAGGGAGAATCTGATCTGGCGCGTTGGTATTTCCGATGGATCGCTGAAGAGTATTGGTTCACGGGGGGGTGGGCCTGGCGAATATCACTCTGCTGGAAAAGTGGGGAAATTTCATCCAGACTCATTTGCAATTTTGGCGCAACCTCCCGGTTTACCAATCATGAGTGTGACGAATGGTGCAGCGCGTACTCACGCGCTTTGGGAATCCGGGACAGTCAATGATCCGTGGGGAGGAATCGCGCGAATCGGTGCGCCGATCATGGAGTATGCGGATACGCTGGGGCATCTTTACGGCGCGTCAGTAGCACGTGTTCCGGATACGGAAATGCGAACGGGGCGCCCAATGCGCACTGCGGGGATGTTGGATACCATCCCCATCATTCGCTTCGATATGGCTACGCGACATATCGATACGATTGCGCTCATGCCGCGTGGAGTAGTGAGTATACCGCCGGGCTTCGATGTTGACGGAACCAGAACAAACGGCATGGAACTGGGACCGTTTGGTGCCTTCAATGGGTGGCTGGTAACGGCCGATGGGAAGTTGATCATCGCCGACGCGGCTGATTACATCCTTACCGTCTATGAGGGAATGCCATACAAGCAGATCGCGAAATGGCAAATTGAACGGGCGCCGATAGCCGTATCGAAGAGTGAGTGGAAGCGCTATGTCGTGAAAGCGACCAAAGGAGCCATTGCTCAGGTCGACTCGATCAATCGTCGCGTTTTCGGCAATGTCGGACTCGCGGCACCAGCATTACCGTCCACACGCTATATCGTGCCCGAGATGCCCCGCACATTGCCGCGCATCAACTTCGGCGACGGAGCCCGTCGCATGCACGAGTATGGTGGCATTCTCTGGGTGCCGGTGCATGGAGCAAATGCGCCATACGCAGTATCCTGGGACCTTATTGATCTGGCAACCGGCACCCGGATCGATACAGTAGTGTTCCCTGATAATCAGTTCCTGATGCGCGTGACGGCTCTTGGCGCATACGTCGTGGATTCCGATGCCGACGATGAAATACGCGTTCTGCTGTATCGTTCTCGTTAACGTGGTCAGTAACGTGGTCAGTAACGTGGCCTACGCCGGCATTCCAGGATGTTCGTTAATGTGAGGGTTCAGTAGCAGTCTGGGTGATGTCCAATTCCGGCATAACCGACCTTAACACAGTACGCCACGTGCCGTCAGGTTGCTCAATGACAACCGCTGCAACTCCTGAAGTGATAGCTAAAACGACTTCACCACTTGTCGTGCGCACGGCGGGACAGGTATCTCCCTCTGCAATCTGGAAGCAGCGGATTTCATATACCTTCTGCGTTGAATCAGTCGGTACATATGCCGCAATCGTCCCACGCGGTGTAGCAAGCAGGCGGACGAACCGCGGGTGGTACCGCGGCATGGGGATGTTCTCCTTTGCAGCCTGGATACGCTCATTAAACTCCGATGGCCTGGCAAACCTCTTTTCCCATGCACGCTCCCACTCGCTCCTGGTTACGGGGTAGGCAGCTACAGGAAAGGGGATGGTGTCAACCTCACCTGAAATCAGGTCATGCGACACCAAAACAGTGTCGCCGGAATACCCAACGATAAGACGGTTGCTGGACAATACAGCATCACCGCTTCCGGCAAATGGAATACCGGTAGTCACACGCTGGAAACCTCTGCCGATGGCAAAGTTGTCCGACAGAACCATGGAGTCAATGACGACAGGAATCCGCGTCGTGCTGTCAAATACCAGAAGGTTTGTCCACGACTGGATAAGCCCTTCGGGGTCGTTCTTTCCCGGTATGAAAGAGGTGCGCTCCATGTACACAAAGCGGCCAATGGTGTCCTGTCCGAGGTACCGTGGTTGCCACCCCTCCATCTGAACTATCCGCTTATCGCTGATCAGTTTGCCAGAGGTATCAACGGTTGCCATTCGCCTCCGCTGGCTGTCCCAGATAAGCAGTTTCAGGGTGCGGTCGAAGTAAACGCCCTGTATCGTATGAAACTCACCGGGGCCGGCACCGCGCCTTCCGAAGGTAAACTTGTAGCTGCCGGCACTGTCAAAGACGATCATCTGGTTTTCAGATCCTTCGCATACAGCGAGGCGACCATCCACTCCGAATGTACCGCACCTGGGGACGTCAAACTCAAAGATGCGTCCATTCCTCGTGAGCGGTGTGTCGTGCGCAGTAGCCCCGATAGAGGCAATAGTATCTTTCCCTTGTGAGCTGCAGGCCGCAGTAAGTAATGCAGTTGCAAATATGGCTGCTGTGCGCCGTCGCATAAGCGTGCCGCAGCTGCCGCATAGCGTACTTAAGCAGAGTGCGTTGAATGTGCGTTTCATGACACGGGGCCTGTAGCTACTTGCCCGGCCCTGAAATGACTCTCAGCTGGACGTGGTACGTACCATCTGCTGTCTCCTGCGCAATAATTGCACGCCCGGATGCAACAGCGATTACCACTTCACCTGGAGTTGTCAGGACTTCCGGGCAGACGTCCCCGTCGACCGGCAGAACACATCTGATCCTGTAATCAGCTGAACCTTCTTCAGCCTGAGTGTAAAGTGCAACTGTTCCGGTCGGTGTTGTGAACATCCGGATGTACCTTGGCAGAACCGGACTCCTGGGGACCTTTGTTGCCAGTTTCTCCCTACGCTGGCGGAACTCTGGCATTGAGATCTCCGTTGCCTTGTTCCACCGTAACAACCATGCGTCCGCAGATAATGGATACGCCGGTATCCGCAAAAAGACAGTATCATGGCCCAACGTAGTAAGGTCAGTAACGACCACAAAAGAGTCCCGTGCAAACCCTCTGATCAACTTACCGCCAGCTACCAGCGCATCTCCTGTTGCGCCAAACGGAACTCCAGTGGAATAACGTTCAAAGCCCAAGCCGTCGATAAACATTTCCGACAGGTAAACAGTGTCGATTACGGTGGCATTTCCCGAGCTGGTGTCAATCATCATTACAGGTGACGAAGTACGCTGCAGCCCCTCCTTATCGTCAACACTTGGACGTGCGTACGTGGCCTGAATGACTACTATCTTGCCATCCACCTCACCCAACCCGCGTGGAACCCAACCAGTCATTTCGGGAACGGCGCGATCTGCGATGAGCTTCCCGTCCGGTGAGATCAACACTGCTTTCCGTCTCCCCCCATCGACTACATGAAGGTTGCCTGCGCTGTCGAACCACATCCCACTGATGGTGTTAAACTCGCCCGGCCCTTCGCCACGCCGACCAAAGCGCCACTCTTCCCGTCCGCTCGAATCAAACACCACTATCTGACGCTCGGCACCTTCACAGACAGCAAACTGGTTCTGCATGCCCGTGGCAGCACAGGTGGGCCGGTCTATCTCCATTGCATTCCCTGCCTGGTCAACGACTTGGTGGGTCGCAAACTCGGGAAGTATGTCCTGCTCAATGTTGCTTCCTGAACCAGAGCAGGCGACAAGCAGGACTGTAAGCAGGCAGAATGCAGCGGAATTGCGTAGAAGCGGTGCCATGCGGGGGAGTGTGGGGGAGTGTGGCTATGTCCAGGGATTCCTCCTTTGAGTTACACTTAAGGGGTATCCGGCGCCAGAAGGCCTCTCCTGGAACATGAACGACGTATAACTACCGTCACCTGGGTAAGAATATACTGCGCAGGCAGATAGGTGGTGAGTTGCGTGTCGCCGTCTGGCAGCCAACTGCCTCCAGTTGACACCAGCCCAAGGCAATGGTAATGTTCAAGGCTATCATATTTTATTGCTGTCCCGGCCCGATCCATGTGTGATCCCGTGGGCAGCCAGCCCTGTACGTTGTCCCAAAAGTTGTCCTCGTCATGAGCTACGCAATCATCAGAACCGGTGGAAAGCAGTTCCGCGCCGAACCGGGCAAGACACTGCGCATCCCGACTCTTCTCGGTGAAGCGGGTACCACGGTCGAGTTTAACGACGTCCTGCTGGGGTCCGACGGCAACTCCGTTCGCACCGGCGTCCCGACCCTCTCCGGTGCTTCAGTTACCGGCGAAATCGTTAAGCATGGACTCGAAGACAAAATCATCGTCTTCAAGTTCAAGCGCCGTAAGAACTACGCCAAAAAGCAGGGGCATCGGCAGAAGTTTACCGAAGTCCGTATCAAGGAAATCAACCTCGGCTGATCGCCGGGCTGCGCGCCTCAACGGCTGCGCGGCCTTACCGGAGTAAATCAAAATGGCGCATAAAAAGGGGATGGGTTCTTCGCGCAACGGGCGTGATTCGAACCCCAAGTACCGCGGAATCAAGAAGTACGGCGGCGAGTTCGTCACGGCCGGGAACATCATTCTCAGGCAGTGCGGAACCAAGTGGTACCCTGGTACCAACGTCGGCATGGGTACTGACTACACGATCTACTCGCTGATCGACGGGGTCGTTCAGTTCGAGCACAAAAACAAGAAGCGGTACAAGGTCTCGGTGGTGCCGGTGGTATACGTCGCCGAGGACGAGATCGAAGCCGTCGAAATCTGAGTATAGCAGCAGCTCTGTCATCCGGTCATCCGGATAGACGGATATAAAGCCCTCGCATCTGCGGGGGCTTTTGCATTTCTGTAACCTCCCGCCGCGCCAATACGTACGTTACTAAGGGTCCATACACGATCTTTTCAAACAAGGGGTGGGAAGAGTGAATATCTGGGATAAGGTCCGCGACGGGATCGATAAGGCAGGCAAAGCAGCTCAGGACGTCTTCGACGAAGGGAAGCTGAGGATCGATCTGTACAAAGCCCGCGAACAGGCCGATAAGGCCGCGCAGGCGCTGGGTTATGCAGTCTTCCGGGCCGCCGAAAGCGGGCACGAACTGGAGTCCACATCGCGGGACCAGCTTATGACCGCGCTCAGGGATCGCGAGGCGGTAACGACCCGTCTGGAAGCCGAAATCAAGGCCGCAAAGGAAGCCGAAAGCGCCAGAGCCAATGGCGGCGGTACGGCAAGCAGTAGCTCAGATGGTAGCTCAAGCGGTGCAGACGCGGGCACACAGCCGCCGCCCGATGCGGGCAGTGCCTCCACGCCGCCCGGGTCACCGGGACAGGGCTGACCTCAAAATGTCCGGGGTGTCAGTGCACAGCGCTGCCACCCCGATCGCCGTAAGGGTGCGAGCACGGGCTGGGTCGTTGGCTGTCCAGGCCACTGTTTTCATGCCAATCGCCGTCGCCGCGTTCACCAGCTGCTCGTCGATCATCTCCACGTGCTGCCAGAAGTAATCTGGCGGATGAGCACCCATAAACCCTTTTAAATCAACTGGGTAGCTGGTGCTGAGGAAACCAGTTTCTGTGCCGGGCCTGAGGGTGCGAACTGCCATCGGGATCCGGTGATCGAAGCTGTGAACCGCATGCGCAACCTGTGGGTGTCGGTTCATGCACTCCGCCACAAGCCGTTCACAATCCATCCCTTTGACTTCGGTATATACCTTGGCCCGTTTGCCGATGAGGTCGAACACTGCGTCCAGAGTAGGCACTGCTTCGCCACCCGCAAGGCGGAGCGCCGCCACCGCGCTGTACTCCGAGCTGGCTATCTCAAGCCCTGGCGCGCCGTCCGCAGTTACTACCGAGAAGTCGTGATGCACGACCAAAACGCCGTCGGCGGTGCGGTGTACATCCAGTTCTACGGCGTCAGCGCCGAGTCGGACCGCCGCGTCAAAGGCTGGGAGTGTGTTTTCGTGGCGCACGCGCGAAGCGCCGCGGTGGGCGATAATTTCGGGAATATTGAGGCTCATGGCTATCCTGACAGGCGAAACAGTAGGTTGGCGGGTGGGAAGCTGCGACGGATCCCGAGCCCCGGGAAGGGGCCCCCAGCAGGGGTCAACAGGGGGCCCGCAGCGGCCCGGCACGCCACCCGTTAACATACTCGGCGTGAAACCGTCCAATTACCCAGCAGGATGACCGGAACCCCGCGAGATGATGACACGGCATACGATGGCGTGCTCATCCAACGGTGGAAAGGTGGCGACGAACGGGCCGCGACTGAGATAGTCGAAAGGCACGCTCCGGCGCTCACCAGGTTTGCTGCGCAACTGGGTGTCAGGAGTGATGTTGACGAACTGGTGCAGGATACCTTCGTGCGTGCGTTCAACGCACTGGAAGGGTTTCGCGCTGAAAGTTCGCTTCGGACGTGGCTCTTCACCATACTGCGACGTCTGGTCATAGACAGGCGCCGGGCGATGGGGAGGCGCGCAGTTGAGGTGGATGTAGCAGAGCATGACGCATCGACTGAGTACGATGCGCTGGATGGACTGGTCGCGGAGGAAACGTCTCTGCGGATCAGGAGGGCGATGGACAAGTTGTCTCCGATGCAGCGTGAGGTGTTCATATTACGTGTGCAGGAAGGACGGAACTACAAGGACATCGCAGAGATTCTCGGGTCATCCGAAGGGGCGGCCCGGGTGCATTATCACAACGTCATGCGCACCATGAAGGAGGCGCTCGATGACTGACTGCAGCAACGTTGAAGTTCGCGACCTGCTTCCGGACCTGGTTTCCGGGATGCTGGCGCCAGCCGACGCAAAAATGGTTGAGGCACACCTCCTCGACTGCACTGATTGTGCAGAGGAAGTGGAGCTTCTGCGTGTCGTATACGCGCTGAGACCTTCTGCGAAACCCATCGATGTCCCATCTGTGGTGGCTTCGCTTCCGAAGCCGCCGTACAAGGTGCGCTCCATATCGCCACGCCGTGTGTCTCATGTGCAGCTGTGGCGCATGGCTGCCGCGCTCGCAACAGTCACGCTGGGCGGGCTGAGCTGGCAGATGATCAAGTCGGGTGGACTCGGCTTTGGTGGAGATGCAGCGGGGCGTGATTCGGCGGTGATTACGACTGTGCTGGATTCCTCCATGCAGATCGATAACGGCAAGTTACTGGCCGCCGGCGGTGCTGATGAGCTCGTTACTGTTTCGTTTGGTGGGCTTGGCAACTACTCCGATGAGGAGTTGCAGCTGATTCTCGATCAACTGGATCGCTGGGATGGTGTGCCGTCCACGGAACCACTTCCGTCGTCAGCGTCACCGATTATTCCCGGTGCAGTGGGAGAGCAGAAGTGAGGCGCACCGTCGCATTCCTTGCCGTGTTGCTGATGCTGCCGCTGATGTCGGCTACAGCACAGGGGAGGCGTGGCGGTGGCGGTAGTGGTGGCGACCGTCAGGGTCCGCCAACGCCGCAGCAGCGCCAGGAGATGGAGGCGCGACTTCAGGCGCACATAGACAGCATTGTTCGTGTCCGGCTTTCGCTTACCGACGATCAGTTCAAGCGTTTGCAGGATGTTGCAACGCGCATGGAAAAAGAGCGGCGTGACTTGCGCATGGATGACGGACGGTTGCGCATGGAAATGAGGCATGCGCTGACAGCGTCCACGATCGATGAAGACAAAGTCTCCGAACTCCTGGCTAAGATGCCTCAGCTTGAAAGGCGTCGGCTTGGGATAATGGAACGGGAGCAGCGTGAGCTGTCGCAGTTCCTGACGCCGAGTCAGCGGGCGCGGTATATATCGCTGCAGGATGAGTTGCGGCGCAGCATGCAGGAGATGCAGTTCAGGCGTATGACTCCAGGTGGCGCATATGGTCCGCCGGGCGGCTCACGCCCTTCCGACTTTCACAGTCGCTGATTCAACGCAATGACGGATTCTGCGTCCCAGCCTGACGGGCGAAGTGCAGATACCGGGAAGGAAAAGAGCGCCGAGGTAAGGGCAGGGGGCGAGGCCCCGATCGCATCGGTATCTGCCAGTGAAGCGCTCTCAAAGGTAGCCGCGCGCATGGTGCACGACTTCAACAACATGCTGACAGTTGTGCTGGGGAATATTGAATTGCTCCGCGAGGATGTGAGGCAGGTGCCGCATGCGCTCGAGTCTCTTGCCGATATTGAGCGCGCTGCCGGCCGCACACACGAACTCATGCGTCAGCTGCAGAGCATTGCGCGCACCCTGCCGGGCGGAGCGGTGGCCGGGACAGTGACTGTCGGCGCTCTGCATGAGGCGATAAAGCGCGCGGTAACACGTGCAGCACCGCTGTTTGGTGACGCAGTGCGCATTGAGCTGTCGCTTGCAGCCAGTGAAAACGGTGCGGGTGTTGTGCGGGTGAGCGCAACTGATTTCGAGCAGGCGGTTTATAACCTGCTTACGAACGCGAGGAGCGCGATTGGGAGCAGTGGCACTGTGGCGGTGTCAGCAGCGGTGGTAGCTGCTGCGGGTGAGGGCGGGAGCGAAGGTGCGGACAATGGTATAGCGAACGCGCCGGATACTTTCAGGCTGAGCGTACGCGACGATGGAGCGGGGATAGACTCAGACGGGTTGCGCGAGCTTTTCTCTCCATTTTTTACGACCAAGGCTGCGGCGAAGGGTGCCGGGCTGGGGTTGCTTCAGGTGAACGGCGTGGTGCAGCGTTCCGGCGGGTCGGTGAGTGTGGAGTCGGCACGTGGCAGTGGCACCGAGGTTAGGGTTGTGTTGGAGATGGAGCCACTGTAACCAGTGGCCGTTGCTCGACGCCTCAAGTTGCATTTCCCCGTAGCGCGAGCGCCCCGCTCGTGATAATGTGCAATGCCTTTCAGCCCAGATGGCGGAACTGGCAGACGCACGGGACTCAAAATCCCGCGCCCGCGAGGGCATCTCGGTTCGATCCCGAGTCTGGGCACTTGCAGCACAACCTGCAGCATAACCTGCAGTAAACGATAGCCTTTCAGGAGCACACTGGCGGGCACTGGTTCCGGGGTTGAGTACCGAAGCGCTTCAGGAGATACTTCGGCTTGCCCAAAAGTGGCCTGATAATGGGGTGTAGCTCAATGGCAGAGCGCTCGACTGTTAATCGAGTGGTTGGTGGTTCGACTCCACCCGCCCCAGCTGGTCGTTCTTTTTCCGGGCCGGATACCCCGTGGGCAAGGTGTATCCCTCTGCCCGCTCCTTCTTAAACCGGGGTTTCCAGTCATGAGCGTTTATAAGCACGCGAAGGTTCCTGCTGATGGTCAGCGCATCGAGTACGCAGATGGCGTCCTCAAGGTACCCGACAATCCTGTCATTCCTTTCATCGAAGGAGACGGTACCGGCCCCGATATCTGGCGCGCCTCGGTACGCGTCTTCGATGCAGCAGTCGCCAAAAGTTATGGCGGCAAGCGCAAGGTCGCCTGGATGGAAGTCCTCGCCGGTGAAAAAGCGTTCAATCAGACGGGCGAATGGCTGCCAGCTGAAACGCTCGAAGCCTGCCGTGAGTTTCGCGTCTCCATCAAGGGGCCGCTTACGACGCCGGTCGGTGGCGGAATCCGGTCACTCAACGTGGCACTCCGTCAGGAGCTGGACTTGTATGCCTGCATCAGGCCCGTGCGCTACTTCCAGGGCGTCGGTGCTCCGGTAAAGAACCCGGAGAAGCTCAACGTCGTGATCTTCCGCGAGAATACCGAAGACGTTTACGCAGGAATCGAATACAAAGCCGGCTCACCGGAGGCCGATAAACTCCGCAACTTCCTGACCACGGAGTTCGGTGCCCGTATCCGCGAACATTCCGCGATCGGTATCAAACCCATGTCGGAGTTCGGTTCCAAGCGGCTCATTGAAATGGCCGTGCGCTACGCACTTCAGAACGGACGTTCCACCGTCACGCTGGTGCACAAAGGGAACATCCAGAAGTTCACTGAAGGCGCTTTCCGCGACTGGGGTTACGAAGTGGCGCGCGAAAAGTTCGGTCCGAATGTCATTACCGAGGAAGAAAGATCAGCTGCACCTGAAAGCGCCAGGCTGGACAGCGTGGTAATCAACGACCGTATCGCCGATGCACTCTTCCAGATGCTGCTGCTTCGCCCATCTGAATACAGCGTGATCGCCACACCCAACCTGAACGGCGACTACATCTCCGATGCGGCAGCGGCGCAGGTCGGCGGACTCGGCATGGCGCCTGGCGGCAATGTCGGCGACGGAGTTGCGGTGTATGAAGCCACGCACGGAACCGCACCCAAATACGCAGGACTCGACAAGGTGAACCCCTGCTCGCTGATCCTTTCGGGTGTGATGATGTTCGACTACCTGGAGTGGAAGGAAGCCGGTCAGCTCATCGTGCGCGGTATCGAAAACGCCATCGCAGGCAAAAAGGTCACTTACGACCTGGCGCGTCAGATGGAAGGCTCTACTGAAGTTTCAACCTCTGCCTTCGCGGATGAGATCATCCGCGGAATGGATAGCTGAGCGGAATCATGTCATCACAATTTCTGCTGAGTACCGATATCGGTGCTCAGCATTCTCCGGCGGGGTCAACTGCGACGCCGCTGCTTGCCGTTATTCTGGATAAGGAACTCGATAAGGAACTCGCAGTCGGTGACGCACTGTCCGGAATTGACAGCGCTGTCGGTGGTACGCTGTCGAGGTCACTCGCGCGCCGCGATTTCCGTGGCAGGCGCGACGAAACTCTGCTGCTGGTCGGTGAAGACAGCGGCGTTCAGCGTGTTCTTCTGGTTGGACGTGGTGAGCGCGGTGCGTCACCCTTTGCGTCTGCGCGTCGCGCGGCCGCGGTAGCTGCGAGGTTTGCAGTCAAGCTGGGCACAGGTTCGCTGAATGTCTTTCTGCCGTCGGCTACAACCGAAGAGATGGAAGGACTGACATCAGGCGCCGCACTTGGAAGCTGGGAATACGCAGACCTCAAAGCAGAGACGGACAAGGATGTGCAGCGCGCGCCGCTTAAGCGTGTCGGTGTGATTGTACCGGACAGCGACGCAGCACGTAAAGCTGTTGCAGATGGTGTCGCTGTTGCACAGGGGCAGGCAGTTGCGCGACGGCTTGGCATGATGCCTGGCAATGTTTGCACACCTGACACTTTCGCTGAAGTCGGTAAGGAAATCGCAGAGCGGCACGGCATGAAGCTCACCGTCTTCGGTCGGGCAGAAATGGAGTCGCGCGGCATGGGTTCGTTCCTCTGTGTTGCACAGGGAACACCGCAGGAGCCGAGGCTTGTCACGCTTGAATATCAGGGAGGGGCTGCCGGTCAGAAGCCGGTTGTGCTTGTTGGCAAAGGACTCTGCTTCGATACGGGTGGCATTTCGATCAAGCCTGCTCCGGATATGGAGTGGATGAAGTTCGATATGTCGGGCGCCGGTGGTGTGATGGGTGCCATGGAAGCGATCGGCAGAATGAAACTTCCGATCAATGTGGTGGGCATTATAGGGTCTACTACCAACATGCCTTCCGGTACAGCGGTCAAGCCTGGCGACGTGGTACGCGCGTCCAATGGCAAGACCATTGAGATCATCAATACCGACGCCGAAGGACGTCTGGTGCTGGCTGATCTGCTTGTGCATGCCGGTACATTCAACCCGGCAATCGTGATTGATGCTGCTACACTGACAGGCGCTATTGTTATCACCCTTGGGCATCGTGCAGTTGGTGTGTTTGGTGGGGAACGTGCACTGGTGGATGAAGTTCTTGCAGCAGGTACGCGTGCGGGCGAACCTGGTTGGCCGCTTCCGCTCTGGGAAGAGTACCGCGAGCAGATCAACTCGGATGTTGCGGATATCAGGAATACGGGTGGCAGGCCGGCTGGTTCGGTTACAGCTGCCATGTTCCTCAGGGAGTTTGTCGCCGACTATCCGTGGGTCCACCTGGACGTAGCGGGTACTGCGTACTCGCAGACGGACCTCGGCTGGCTTCCAAAGGGGCCGACGGGTACTCCAGTGGGGACATTCGTCGAGTTTGTCAGGGCACGCGCACGCTCGAATTGATTTGCGCGCGCACACAGGCCGGAGAATGAAGTACCGGCTACTGCCTCTTTACGTCGTGCTGGCACTTGCAGTGAGTGTCAGCACGACGTTTGCGCAGAATCCACCGCCGCCACCACCGCCGCCCGATTCGATAAAGCAGGACTCGCTGCTTAAGAAGCTGCAGGCGGATTCGCTGGCGAAGCTGCTTCAACAGGACTCGCTGCTTAAGAAGCTGCAGGCGGATTCGCTGGCCATACTGGTGCAGCAGGATTCAGCGAGGCGTGCACTGCTTCAGGCTGATTCCGCCCGGCTCGCGCGCGAACGATATATACGCGACAGTATCCGTGCATTCCGTACAGCCGATTCAATCAAGGCGCCGCTTGCAAAGTTTGCATCGCCACCGGACTACGAAACATCATCGCGATTGCGATTCGACCGGCATGAGATACTCTCGTCCGGTGCATTGTACCTGACGGATCTTCTGGAAAGAGTACCAGGGGTTACGGGATTTCGCTCCGGATGGCTTACCGGTGTTCATACCACGGCATACCGGGGCGACTTCAGTCGGGTGCGCATCTTTGTGGATGGTATCGAACTGGACGGCACCGGGCCGCGTGAACACGGAGTGGTCGATGAAGTAATGCTTCCACTCTGGACGCTGGAAACAATTGAGATTGAACGCACTGCATCTGAGGTGCGCGTCTGGTGTCGCACGATTTCACCGGACAGAACAACTCCCTATTCACGCGTTGATATTCTTACCGGCGACCTGAATACGAACGCATTCCGTGGGATATTCATGCGTCGGTTCGGGAATGATGCAGCCTTTCAGCTGGGCGGTCATCAACTGTCAACGCAACGCGGTCGGGCGGTTGGTAGCGGCACGGGGAGCGGAGGGCAGGCGGGTTCCGGCGGTTCAACCGGCGACGGCGATCAGCAGGTGTATAGCGCGCGGCTTGGCTGGGCCCGCAAGAAGTGGAGTATCGACGGCTTTGCAGTTACGACGTCACTTCATCGTGATATAACGGCTGCACTCGAAGGTTATAAATCGCTCCCGGTATTCGATGGTGGCAGGCGTGAAGCGTATGTCCGGGCTGCGTGGGGTGATCAGTCGGCCGGCCCATGGCTACTGGCTATGCAGGGATACTCACGTGCGCGCGTTGGTGGTGTTGAAACGTCGGGTTCATCGGGAACTGAAAGCACTACGCCTGATACGGTATTCAATGGCACGCAGACGGTGCTTGGTGGCGGCTTCAGTCGAGGCGCGCTCAGTGTGTCGGTTATTGACCGTTTCCGGAGCACCGACAGCGCGTCGGGCCATTCACCGGTGCTGAGGGCAGACTGGGAAACCGGTGCACTTTCTGCTGGTGTTTACCTCGAACGGACTTCATACGACAGTACGAAACGGGGTGAGCTGTTTGTGAGGGCCAGGCCGACAAGCTGGAGTGTATTTACGGTGTCGCAGAGTGTAAGGCGGCCGGACGATTCAACAGCTTTTGTGAATGAGGGTGGCACGCTCGCGGAAGGTGCGTTGCGTTTCCGTGGCCGATGGGCCGGCGCCGGCATCATGCGGACAGGTGAGTCGATTACAGCTTCGCCGGTTATGCTGGGTGCGGCGCAGACGGATCTCATAATTCCGGCTACGATAGGTGCACTGTTCAGCCTCAGAGGCCCGGTCTATAAGGCAGTCAGTGTGGATATGCAGGGTGTGATGTTCAACCGCACTGCATTTGGAAGACCCAAGACCAGGTTTTACACGGAACTCCGACTTGCCACCAATTGGCTCTCCCGGTTCCCACGTGGGGAGTTCTCTGTCGATGCCAGACTGCGGCACGAGATGCGTTCGGCAGTGCCATTTTATTACGGCACAGACGAAGCCGGTGAGTCGATCGTCAGATCCACTGAGAGCAAGCAATTGCTCAATGCCATGCTGGAGATAAGGATTCAGCAGGCCACACTATTTTATCAGTTCAGAAACCTGACTGGTGCGGCATACACCCAGATCCCCGGGATAGTAATGCCGCCGACTGTGCAGATGTACGGTGTCCGTTGGGAGTTCTGGAACTGATTATTGCACTATACACAAACATCAGCACACAAACATCAGCACTCTGAACGACGCAGCATGATCCGATCGATGACTGGCTTTGGCCACAGTGAAGGGAACATCGGGGCACAGGTCGCTACCGTTGAAGCGCGAAGTGTGAATCACAGGTTCTTTACTTCGACAATCAAAGTGCCTTCGCTGTTTTCACGTTCCGAGACTGAGATACGTGAACTGCTGCGCGCTTCGGTGGTCCGCGGTCATGTCTCGCTTACGGTCCGGCTTGAGCGAAGTGGTGAGAGCAGGGCCACGATCAATCACGAACGATTCGCGGCCGCCCTCAGCGAGCTCCGCATGCTGCAGCAGAAGTATTCGGTGGCCGGCGACATTGATATGGCAACGGTGCTCCGCATGCCCGACGTGCTGTCGGCTGCACAGGAGGAGGAACCCGAAGCCGCGGCCGCTGCCCCGGAGCTACTGGAGCTGGTCGCCCGGGCGATCGCTGAGCTGAATCGCGCCAGAGAGTCGGAAGGTGCCCGCCTTCAGGCTGTGCTGATGCAGCGGCTAGAGCTGGTCGAGCAGGCGGTCGCACGAATCGTAGCGCGCGCCCCGGAGCGACTGGTTGCGCACCGTGACCGGCTCCGGAGTGCCGTCCGCGAGCTGGCCGACGGCCTGACCATCGACGAGACACGTCTGGCGCAGGAGGTAGCACTGATGGCCGACCGTCTGGATATCGCAGAGGAGTCAGACCGGTTCAGGTCGCACTTGGTGGCGTTCCGGACAGCGCTTTCGGGGGCAGAGCCCGGTGTGCAGGGTGGTGCCGGCGCGCCTGTACCGGGGAAGGGGAAGGGCGCCGGCGCGGCCTCGGAGGGCGCTGGCGCTGGAAGTGGCAAAGCTGGCGCGGCCTCGGAGGGCGCTGGTAAGCGGCTCGGGTTCCTGCTGCAGGAGATGCTGAGGGAGACGAACACTATGGGGAGCAAGGCTGCGGATCCCGATATCCTGCACGAAGTTGTAGGGATGAAGGAGGAGCTGGAGCGGATCCGGGAGCAGGTAGAAAACCTTGAGTGAGGGTTCTGTGAGTCATTTTCCGGTCATTTTGTCCGCTCCGTCGGGCGGTGGAAAGACAACGATTGCGCGCCGGCTTCTGGAGCTACGCTCCGATGTGGGTTATTCTGTTAGCTGCACTACGCGGCAGCCAAGGGACGGCGAGCGCGATGGACACGATTATCACTTCCTCAGCCGGACAGCATTTGAGGGGGCGATAGCTTCAGGTAAGTTCGCCGAATGGGCAGAGGTACACGGAAACCTGTACGGCACGCTTCGTTCCGAGGTCTCGCGGGTACTCAATAGTGGCAAACATGTGCTCATGGACATTGATGTCCAGGGCGCGCGACAGTTCGCCGAAGCGTTCCCTGAGTCCGTGCGCGTCTTCGTTCTGCCGCCCTCGGCGGATATACTCAAGGCGCGCCTGGCGGCACGCGGCAGTGAAAGCGATGAGCGGTTGCTGCTCAGGTTGCACAACGCTCTGTCAGAATTACTCGAAGCGCGTAGGTACGACTACGCTGTGGTCAACGATCTGCTCGATAAGGCAGTCGGAGAAGTAAGTTCAATTATCGATGTGGAGTCACTCAGAACTCATCGTGATGAACGGATAAATTTGCAGGTCAGCGGGCTGATATCGCAGCTCGAAAGGGAAATCAGGCTTTTCAGCAAGGAGAGGTAGATGCAGGTTTTTACACCGGCAGAGGTCGTCCAGCACTCAGCCAATAAGTATCTCAGCGTACTCATCGCTGCAAAGTTTGCACGTGTACTGAACGAGTTCCCGCGTGACCGCAGCCTTAATGAGAAGAAGCTGACAACGCGCGCCCTCGAAGAGCTGGCCGCGGGTGAAATCGAATATCGCGTGGTTCCGCGTAATCGCGCTGTCTGAGCGCGGCGCGACCGGATTTCTGCGATTCCAACGCCGCGCTGCGACCCGTTCGCGGCGCGGCGTCTGTGCCTCCGGCAGTCACCTTACCCGCAGGCACCGTTGAACTTCACCTTCTTTGTCGAAGATTAGCTGACACGTCAGTACCAGTGTAAAATGAACGTCCTCTCTCCGGTTCCATTCTGTGCGGCCATTTGACGGCAAACGAATCCTGCTCGGCGTTACCGCCGGTATTGCAGCGTATAAGGCAGCATGGCTGGCTAGGCTGCTCACACAGCAGGGTGCAAAGGTGGACACCGTACTGACGCGTGCTGCAACAGAGTTTATCGGTACGGTAACCTTTGAAGCGCTGACCGGACGGAAGGCATATACCGGTGTAATTGCAGCCGGAGACGGTGACGCACTGGACCATATAAGACTCGCGCGCGAAGCTGATCTGGTACTGGTGGCTCCCACCACTGCCGACTTCCTGGCGCGCATTGCAGGCGGCCACGCAGATGACCTGTTGAGCGCAGTGCTCCTCGCGACGCGTGCGCCCGTATTGCTTGTACCTGCGATGAATGACTACATGTGGTCGCACCCACAGGTCCAGCGTAACTGCGACGCTGCACGAGCCATCGGTTACTCTGTGCTTGAACCGGATAACGGACCGCTCGCAGTTGGAGAGGGCAGTGGGCCCGGCAGAATGCCAGAGCCTGAAACAATTGTAGAACATGTGGCGCGTATGCTTGAGCCGGCGAGTGCACTCAGTAACCTCCGCGTTATTGTTACCGCAGGGCCGACGCGCGAAGCGATCGACCCGGTACGGTTTATCTCCAACCGTTCAAGCGGACGCATGGGTGTCGAAATTGCAGCCGCTGCAGCGCGCCGACACGCGGAAGTGCTGTTGATTGCGGGCCCGCTGGAGGTGCCGGTATCACCGCTGGTTAAGGTCGTCGATACTGAAAGCACTGCCCAGATGCATGATGCGGTCGCGACGCATATTGCAGATGCCGATGTGGTTATAATGGCCGCGGCACCGTCTGATTTTACTGCTGCACATGCGGCAGACGCCAAGATCAAAAAGAGCAACGCGCCCAGGTCTATTGAACTGGCACTCACGGCTGATATCCTCAGAAGCACAACAGAACTGAGGAAACCCGGTTCGCTCGTCGTGGGCTTCTCACTCGAGACAGGTAACATGGTTACTGAAGCGGAGCGGAAGCTGCGCGATAAAGCGTTGGATATGATCGTTGCCAACGATGCCACCGAAAGTGGCGCAGGCTTTACCGTGCCAACCAATCGGGTAACAATCATCAGGCACAACAAAGAACCGGAAGCACTCCCGCTCATGTCCAAACACGAAGTCGCTGAAGCAATACTCGACCGCGTGGAAGCGATGCTCAATGAACGCTAAAGAACGCCTCCGGTTATACCTGGAACAGCGTCGCGAAATGGGTGAAACTCAGTTCGTGCTGGACTCGCTCTCAGTCGACGAAGTCATGAAACTCGTAGGCGCAACCGGCAGCACACGCCGTAGCACGCCAGATGCGCCACCCGAAAACCAGGTACCCGAACACCAGCCGCTTGGTACACGCGTGGCTGAACTCACCCCGGACGCCGCTACAGACTGGCGCGAACACCTGACTGCGCCGCCGCTATCCGCACACTCCACTCCAGCCAACAAATTCCCTGCGTGGATCACTGAACTCGGAGTCGACACTGGCACCGTTGTCGGTAATCAACCACTCACCACCGCCAACGCATCCAACGTCCCGGAAATCACCGCGCTCGACTCACTCCACACAATCGCAAATTCCGTCGCTTCCTGCACACGCTGCTCACTCCACGCTACCGCTCTCAACCCTGTCCCCGGTGAAGGGAACACTGAATCAGGATTCGTTTGCGTAGGCGAAGCACCAGGCCAGGCAGAAGATGAACAAGGTCGCCCGTTCACTGGCCCGGCCGGACAACTCCTCACCAAAATCCTCGCAGCAATCGATTTCAAACGTGAGGACGTATTCATTTGTAACGTCCTTAAGCATCGGCCGCCCGGGAACCGCAATCCGTTGCCGGAAGAGGTCGCCGCTTGCGCTCCTTACCTCGCGCAACAACTCGCTATCATACAACCACGCGTTATCCTCGCGCTCGGTAGCTTCGCCGCAACCACACTCCTCAACAGCGATCTGTCGCTCGGTAAACTCCGCGGGAAAGTTCACCTCTACCACGGAATACCGCTCGTCGCTACCTACCACCCGGCAGCTCTCCTCCGCAACGAGAACTGGAAACGACCAACATGGGAGGACGTTAAACTGGCGCGCAAAATCTACGACGCTACCTTCCGACACAACACCACGCCACAATAGTTCAACGCTACTGCTGTTACATGACTCATATCGTCGTTCAAACACAAACTCCGGATTCCATGGCTGTTGCTGCGCCAACATCCGCTGCCGCGCCGGCTAATGCCGCAACCGCCAGCAGAGATCCGTACCGCGAACGACGGCCGCCTTACTCGGAGGAAGCTGAACAGGCGGTACTCGGTGCCATGCTCCTCGAACCTGATGCCATACTCCGCGCAGCTGAACATGTCGACGATACCATGTTCTTCCGCGAAGGACACCGACGACTCTTCCGCGCTATCTATAACATCTCGGAACGCGGCGGCGTCGCTGACATGGTCACACTCGCCGATGAACTGGAACGACGCGGTGAACTCGAAAGCTCCGGTGGACGCGAATACATGGCGTACCTGCTCGATGCTGTGCCTACCGTCGCCAACGTCGAATATCACGCCCGCATTGTTCGCGAGAAAGCTCTCCTCCGACGACTCATCGAAGTCTCCACCGAAATTGTAGGCGAAGCCTTCGACGCCAAACAAAATGCGATCGACCTGCTCGACAGAGCAGAAGAAAAAATCTTCTCACTCAGTCAGACCAACGACCGCGATGGCTTCTCGCGCATCAAGGAACTCCTCTGGCCGGAGATGGAGAAACTCGAACTCCTGGCACAACGCGAACAAGCTGTCTCCGGCGTCCCCTCTGGCTTCATTGACCTGGATAAGCTCACCTCCGGATTCCAACCCGCGGAACTCATTATCGTCGCTGCCCGCCCCTCCATGGGCAAAACTGCCTTCACACTCAATATCGCTCAGCACGCTGCAATCACCGCTAAAGTACCCGTCGCCTTCTTCTCCCTCGAAATGAGCAAGCAGGCTCTCGTACAACGCATGCTCGCCAGTGAAGCACTCATCGATGCACAGGCGCTGCGTTCCGGTGGTAATGCCCTCAGTCAATCGATGCCGCGACTCGCGCAGGCTGTAGGGATATTGAGCCATGCTCCTATCTTCATCGACGACACTCCCGGCATCGGACTCATGGAAATGCGCGCCAAAGCTCGCAGACTCAAAGCCGAACACGACCTCGGTCTCATAATCGTGGACTACCTGCAGCTCATGAGCGGGCCCGCCAGTGCGGAAAACCGACAGCAGGAGGTCTCACAGATCTCGCGCGGACTCAAAGCCCTCGCGAAAGAACTGAGCACCCCGGTAATCGCGCTCTCACAGCTCTCACGAGCACCGGAACAACGATCCGGTGGCGAAAAAGGACGCCCGCAACTCTCCGATCTCCGCGAATCTGGCGCCATCGAACAGGACGCGGACGTCATCATGTTCATCTTCCGCCAGGAAGTCTATGCTGAACGCGATGACGCTACCGGACAACTCAAAGACCCGTCCCTCGAAGGACGCGCCGAAATAATCATCGGCAAACAACGCAATGGCCCAATAGGCAACGTCCGACTCCGCTTCCATAAACAATTCACCCGCTTCGACAACTTCTCCAATCGCCCGGAACCACCACACAGCGGCGGACCACGACTCGTTAAAGGAGGCGACTGACAATCACCATGGTCAGACCCGCCACCAAAACCCGTACCATTCACCGATGCAGCGAATGCGGCACGACCTACCCGCGTTGGGCCGGACGATGCGAAGCATGCGACTCGTGGAATACACTGGTCGAAGAAATCATCACTCCCTCGCACCAAAGCAAACGGTCACAGGCTCGCGCTGAACACGCGCCCGCCACTACACCCGTGCAACTCAGCTCGGTAAGCGGTGCCGAACTCTCACGCTGGCATACCAATATCGACGAGTTCGACTTCGTACTCGGCGGTGGCATCGTGCCGGGCTCTATGGTTCTCATCGGTGGCGAACCCGGGATCGGGAAATCCACCCTCCTCCTACAGGTCGCCGCCACCCTCGAACAACAAGGCAAACCCGTTCTCTACGTCTCCGGCGAAGAGTCCGCGCTGCAGGTCCGGATGCGCGCAGACAGACTCCAAAACAACGCTGCCTCTGTCTCGCTCATCAATGAAACCTCCCTCGAAACAATACTCGGCACCGCCACCGAATGGATGACAGAAAAGGGCTCACCCGCTGTCCTTATCGTTGACTCTATCCAGACCATCCACAGCGAACTCCTCGAAAGCGCACCCGGTAACGTCGCTCAGGTGCGCGAATGCGCTGCCCGACTCATGCGCTTCGCTAAAGAATCCGGTACCGCAGTCTTCGTCATCGGACACGTCACTAAAGACGGAGGCATCGCAGGACCACGTACCCTGGAACACATAGTCGATACCGTTCTCTACTTCGAAGGCGATAGCACACTCGAGCACCGCATTCTCCGCGCTACCAAAAACCGGTTCGGATCCGTCGACGAGATCGGCGTCTTCCGCATGGCCACAAACGGCCTCGTTCCCGTACCCGATCCCTCCGCTCTCTTCCTCGGCGATCGACAGGAAGGCGCCTCCGGAAGCGCCGTCTGCGTACTCATGGAAGGCACCAGACCCGTACTCGTCGAAGTCCAGGCACTCGCCGCTAAAGCCGGATACGGTACACCGCAACGCGTCGCCAGCGGCATCGACTCCAAAAGACTCGCACTCCTCCTAGCTGTACTCGATAAACGGGGCGGAATCTCATGCGCTCAACTCGATGTCTTCTGCAATGTCGCCGGCGGTATGAGAGTCCAGGAACCCGCCGTTGATCTCGCCGTCGCTGTCGCCGTCGCCTCCAGCGTCACTGATATCCCAACTCCCACACACTCGGCTTTCCTCGGCGAACTCGGCCTCAATGGCGAAGTCAGACCCGTTTCTCAGGCCGAACGACGCCTCGCAGAAGCCGCCAAACTCGGCGTTACTACCGCATATCTAAGCAAAAGGTCGCTCCCTAAACGCGTGCCCGCAGGAATTAATGCAGTCGGAGTCGCAACTTTGTCAGATGTCCTCGCTGAAACCATTGGAGCACGCAGATGAACGAAGAACACTCGCAGATGCGTCGCGTTATTCCACCACCGGCCGTCTCGTCACGACACGACGAACGGTATGACGCCGATGGCAACCTGAGGGACGTCGGTGTAGTCATTGTCGCTGGCGGACATGGCACCCGCACCGGCTCCGATGAACTCAAACAGTTCAGATGGGTCGCCGGTAAAGCCATGCTCCTCCATAGCGTACAGACATTCATGGTGCGCGACGACGTCGGTATGGTCGTCGTTGTACTCCCACGCGAGTACGCCGCAGATCCACCACCATGGCTCTTTCAGTGCGATGTCGACAGACTGCTCATCGCCATCGGAGGCGAAACACGAGCCGATAGCGTCATCAGCGGACTCGAAGACCTGCCGGAAGAAATCCGCGTCACCGTCGTACACGACGCCGCACGGCCACTGGTTACCGATGCCACCATCGAACGCGTCATCACCGAAGCCCGACAGGGACGAGGTGCAGTCGCTGCACTGCCCGTCGTCGATACACTAAAGGAAACTGACGAACAAGGACGCATTACACGGACCGTCAACCGCAACAACATGTGGCGCGCTCAAACACCACAGGCATTCCCACGCGAACTCCTCGATGCCGCTTACCTTAAAGCCAAAGTCGATGACGTTACCGCTACCGATGACTCCGCACTCGTCGAACGCATCGGCGGCGAAGTCGTCATCGTCCAGGGCAGCGAACGCGCAATGAAAATCACACTCGAGAGCGACTTCGCCATCGCCGAAGCACTCCAGATGATCCCAGAGTAACACCCGTGAGAATCCTCTTTGTCTGCACAGGCAACACATGCCGAAGCCCACTCGCGGAAGCCATCGCGCGCAACGCTGTCGCACAACGCGGACTAAGTGATATTCAGGTCGAAAGCGCCGGGACAAACGCATGGCCCGATAGCCCCGCATCCGATGGCTCACTCCTCGTCGGTCTCGAAAAAGGCATCAACGTTGCCGAACACAGAGCACAACTGCTTACATCTGAACTCGCCGACACTGCTGACCTCATCCTCGTCATGAGCAGGCATCACCTGGAACGCACGAATGCACTCGGCGCGGGAAAACGATCATACCTGCTGGCAGATTTCGCCGCAGACAACGCCGACTACAACGAAATCGCTGATCCCTTTGGCGGCGATCTCGACGCGTACCGCGCTACCTTCGACCAACTCCAGACAGCCATCAACTCAGCACTCGATCGCATCGCTCAATACCGCGCTACAGATACACCATGAGCAGCGCCTCAGATCACCCTGCAGCACCAGATGCCACACCCTCCCGCATCGTCCTGCTCGGCGATCCCGTCGCGCACTCCCTGTCACCAGTCTTTCAAAACGCCGCCATTAAGGCCGCCGGCATCAATGCGACGTACGAGACCCAACAGGTAGCCGCAGCCGACCTCCGAAAGACCATTGAAGACCTCCGTGCCACCAACGGAGCAGGGAACGTCACAGTCCCGCACAAGGAAGCCGTCGCACAACTCTGTAACTCACTCACCACCACCGCCAGTCAAACCGGCGCAGTCAACACCTTCTGGTTCACAAATGGCCAGCTGGTCGGCGACAACACAGACGTCGCCGGCGTCGTCGCCTCACTTCAGGCACTCGGTATTCCATCTGGCGCACACACGAATGCCCTTGTAATCGGGGCAGGTGGCGCCGCAGCAGCAGCCCTCACTGCACTCGCTCTTCATACCAACAGCACCACACACCTCGTCGCACGGACAACCAGTCGCGCCACTGCACTCCGCAACAGACTCAACATCGCATTCGAAATCCTCAGCGCACTTCCCAGAGACCTGGCCCCCTACGACCTCATCATCAACGCCACTCCCGTTGGCTTGACAAGCAGCCGAGTTACTGGCGCTGAACTCAAGCCCGATGATCTCCCCTTCCAGCCAGCACTCGTTCGTCCAGACGCCGCCATCATGGACATGGTTTACCACAAAGACCACACCCCCCTGGTGCAACAGGCAAGGGCACACGGATTGCGCGCCATCGACGGACTCACCATGCTAGTTGCACAGGGAGCAGTAGCCTTCGAACGCTGGTTCGGCGTACAGCCCGATATCCGCGTCATGTGGCAAGCACTCAACCGGACACCCGATTGACAGCTCCAGCCGTCATGGCCGGCCTCCGCGACTTCCTCTTTCCCGCCGCCTGCGCCGTCTGCCGGTTCCCCATGGAAGAAGGGAACAGCGGTCTTATCTGCCGGATCTGCTGGGCACGCGCGGAACCGTTAGTCGAACCCATCTGCGAGCGCTGCGGACACCCACGCCTTTCTCCGCTCCTCCTGAGGCCCGAAACCGATGCCGAAAAGACCAAGGGGCTCCCCGCATGCCGCTGGTGCGACCGGCTGCCACCCTGGGTGCGCGCCGCCAGGTCTGCTGTTCGCGTGGACCGCGGTACCGGCGGCAGAATCGTTCACGCACTCAAATACCAAGGGTGGAAGAGGGCCGCAAAGGAGATGGCGCACCGCATGGCAAGGCTCCCATTCCCGCCCGATGTCACCGCGGAGCGCACCGCGGTCGTCGCAGTACCACTCGGCAAAACCCGTCTCAGGGAACGGGGCTACAACCAGGCCGGCGAACTCGCGGCAGCGCTGGCCGCTGAGTGGCGCATTCCGTTTTGGGAGGGTATCGTAGAGAGGTCCCGGAATACGCGCTCCCAGGTCCGCTTGACGCCGGAAGAAAGAGCACGCAATGTAGCTGGCGCTTTTACCGCCCGGGCAAATGCTACAAGGCAACTTCGTGGTGCACATGTGATATTGTTAGATGATGTGATCACCACGGCTGCAACTCTCAACGCGGCTGCCGCTGCGCTGGTTGCAGGTGGTGCACGCATCATCAGTTACGTCTCGTTCGGCAGGGCTCCGGATCCCGGGGCTCGCACCGACGATGACTTTGACGAGAACGATTACTAGGACATACCATGGGAATACGTGTCGGTATCAATGGATTCGGCCGGATCGGTCGCCAGGTGGTTCGGGCTGCAAAACTGCAGGGTGTGAATGACCTCGACTTCGTTGCAATCAACGATCTCACAGATACAGCCACCCTCGCTCACCTCTTCAAATACGATTCGGTGCACGGCCAGTTCAAAGGCGAGGTCACACACAGCGCCGATGGCGTCACCATCGATGGTGATCACATCCGCATCCTGGCGGAACGCGATCCCGCTAAACTCCCATGGAAGGAGCTCGGCGTCGATGTGGTTCTCGAATCCACAGGCCGCTTCACCAAAGCCGACGATGCACGCAAGCACATCGAAGGCGGCGCAAAGAAAGTCATCATCTCCGCACCAGGCACGGGCGAAGACATCACCCTCGTGATGGGTGTCAATAGCGACAAGTACGACCCGGCCCAGCACCACGTCATCTCAAATGCGTCGTGCACCACGAACTGCCTGGCTCCGATGGTCAAGGTCATCCGCGATAACTTCGGCTTCGTTCACGGTTCGATGGTCACCATCCACGCCTACACGAACGACCAGAGCATGCTCGACATGCCACACAAGGATCTCCGCAGGGCACGCGCGGCCGCTGTCTCCATGATCCCGACGTCCACAGGCGCTGCCAAGGCCACAGCACTCGTTATTCCGGAAGTCAAAGGCAAGATCGATGGCGTCGCAGTTCGTGTTCCTACACCCGACGTCTCCCTGACTGACCTCACATGCGTCGTTGAACGACCGGTTACAAAGGAAGAAGTCAACGCAGCCTTCAAGGCAGCAGCAGGCAACGGCTTGGCAGGCATTCTCGCATACAGCGAAGAACCACTCGTTTCGGTGGACTACATCGGCAACCCGTACTCCTGCACACTCGACGCACTCAGCACCGGCGTTATCGACGGTACGCTCGTCAAGATTTCGGGCTGGTATGACAACGAGTGGGGCTACTCCTCACGCTGCGTTGATGTGCTCCGTATGGTGGGCTACAGCCTCTGAGGCCAGCCTTGGCATTCTTTCGCTCTTAGTATCACGGGCCCCGGTACCTTCGTGCCGGGGCCTGTCTGCAAGAACCCCCGCAAGCTCTCATGGCTACTCGCACTATCAAAGACCTCGCACCAGCTGACCTGAACGGCCGACGCGCTCTCGTACGCGTGGATTTCAATGTGCCCCTCACAGACGAAGGCAAAGTCGGAGACGATACCCGCATCCGGGCAGCAATGCCTACCATCAATGCTCTGCGCGACGCCGGTGCATCCGTTGTACTCCTCTCGCACTTAGGCAGACCCAAAGGATCAGCCGATCCGCGATGGTCTCTTAAGCCAGTTGCAGACAGGCTTGCTGAACTATTGGGCACCGACGTCGCATTCCGGCACGATACAGTTGGTGCCGACGCCGTCGCTGCCACCCGCGCACTCAAGCCCGGCGACGTCATGCTCCTCGAAAACACGCGCTTCCTGCCCGGTGAGGAAAAGAACGACGACGCACTTTCAAGGCAGATGGCTGAACTCGGTGACCTCTACGTCAATGACGCATTCGGAACCGCTCATCGTGCACACGCCAGCACCGCCGGTGTAACCCGATACCTGAGACCCGCGGTCGCTGGCCTCCTCATGCAGAAAGAACTCGCTTACCTGGGAGAAACACTCGCCAACCCGGAACGCCCGTTTGTCGCAATACTTGGCGGCTCCAAGATCTCCGGCAAAATCGACGTCGTTGAAGCACTCCTCCCGAAGGTCGATCGCCTGCTTATTGGCGGAGCCATGGCTTGCACTTTCTTCAAGGCAATGGGTGCGGAAACAGGGAAGTCCCTCGTCGAAGACGACCGCCTTGATATGGCGCGCGCGTTGATGGCACGGGCAGGCGATAAACTGCTCCTCCCAACAGATGCAGCTGTCGCTGATGCTATGGACAACCCTGACGTTGCCTTCGTCGGATATCGCGACATCCCCGGAGACAAAGCCATGTTTGATATCGGACCGGCTTCTATCGCGGCATTCGCGGACGTAGTCCAGGGTGCACGCACCGTGCTCTGGAACGGCCCAATGGGTGTCTTTGAAAAGCCGCCCTATGATACCGGCACACGCGCGGTCGCTGTTGCAATGGCAAACGCCACCGCACAAGGCGCTACGACGATCATCGGAGGCGGAGATTCCGCAGCCGCTGTCGCTGAGGCCGGCCTCGAAAGCCGGATTTCACATGTCTCAACCGGTGGCGGTGCCTCTCTCGAATATCTGGAAGGTAAAGACCTCCCAGGTGTCAGCGCTCTCGACACCACAGGCTGACGCAGCACAGCTCTGGTACTGATACCACCCGATCATCCCTGGCATTAACACAAGCCCCGACTTCGCTATGAACCACAACAAGCCGATCTTCGCCGCTAACTGGAAAATGAACCACGGGCCCTCTGATGCCCGTGCGTTTATGAACCGTTTCCTCCAGATCACCCCGCGGACCTCCGATCGAACACTGCTGTTCTTCCCGTCGGCGCTTGCATTTGGTGCAGTGGCAGAAAGCGCGCGCGAACGCCCCGATATTCAGTTGGGCGTTCAGAACGTGCACACCCAGCCATCGGGCGCATTCACTGGCGAAAACTCTGCACTGATGGCTCGCGACGCGGGTGCGCGCTTCGTACTCGTCGGACACTCTGAGCGTCGCCACGTCTTCGGTGAGACCGACGAGGAAACAGGGCTCAAGTGTGCATTGGTGACCGAGGCGCATCTCGTGCCCGTGCTGTGTGTAGGTGAGACACTGGCGCAACGCGAAGCCGGAACCACTCAGGAAGTAGTGGAACGGCAACTAGCCGCTGGGCTCGCCAATCTGGACGACACCCGGGTAGCGACAATGATGATCGCGTACGAACCCGTTTGGGCCATCGGTACCGGACGCACAGCCACCCCGGAAGACGCCAGTCAGATACACACCGTGCTCAGGGCAGCGCTGGCCGGCCGACTCGGCGATAAGGGCGCAGCAGCTGTTCCGTTGCTCTATGGCGGTTCCGTTAACCGCGGCAACTCCCAGACGCTCCTTGCAGCACCCAACGTGGACGGCGTTCTCGTGGGCGGCGCCTCCCTCGACGCAGACGTCTGGAGCAGCATTGTGAAAGGGTGAGGCAAAGGGCCACAGAGAGGGCAGTACTCAAGCCCACAGTCACCGCAAAGGACCTTGCATCTCCCGGCATTATTGACGATTTTTAAGGGCTGGCCTCTTTTGTCGGCAATACATCCCGAAGCCGGGTATCGCGCCCGTCTTCATAACAAAAACGACGCAGCTCAGCAGCACTGCCAAACGTCCGTCTGAATACATGTACACGTTCCTTCTCATCCTTCTGATCATCGATGCCGTCGTCCTTGGCGTTGTCATCCTGCTGCAGGCAGGTAAGGGAGGTGGAATAGCGGCCAGCTTTGGCGGTGCCAGCTCTTCGCCGGATTCAGTGATCGGTACACGCCAGGCGGGTACACTGCTTACTAAAGCGAGCTGGTGGTGTGGCGGGATCTTCCTGGCGTTGGCTTTCATCCTGCAGCTGATGTCCAGCAGGTCTGTGGTCCCAAGCTCGGTGCTCGATCAGCTCGGGACACCCGCTCCTGCCACTGCGCCGCCGGTTGACGCTGGCACGTCACCTGTGAACCCCTTAGGACCCGCATCGGGCGAAGTACCGCCGACGACGCCGCCACAAAATTGATCAAAGCTCCATTCCCATTGCAGGCCCCAAAAGGGTTCCTCCTCCTTGAGGACGGAACCTTTTTTGCCGGCCGTCTGATCGGACCGACTGAACCAACGGTCGCTGAAGTCGTCTTCAATACCAACATGACGGGCTACCAGGAGGTCTTCACCGACCCTTCCTACCGTGGCCAGATAGTGGTCATGACGGCTCCTCAAATCGGCAATTACGGAGTCAACGATCAGGACCCCGAGAGTGATGGTCCGCAGGTCGCCGGCGTGGTGGTACGGGAGCTCTCGCGGAGCTGGTCCAACTGGCGTGGCAACGAGGGGCTTCCGGAGTGGCTTACCAGGCACAATGTGCCTGCACTGGTCGATCTGGATACCCGTCGGCTCACTCTTCATCTCCGCTCCCGTGGGGTCATGCGGGGGGTAATTGGCGCAGGCGAAACTCCGTCCAAAGAAGCGCTCCAGGCTCTGGATGCGTGTCCAGCAATGGTTGGCCTGGACTTGGCATCTGTTGTGACAACCGAGGAGCCGTACCAGTGGGGTAAGGCACAGGCCGGTTATCACATCGTGGCTTACGACTACGGGATCAAGCGGAGTATCCTCCGGCTGTTCGAGGAGGAAGGATGCCGGGTCACAGTAGTACCAGCGGAAACGCCGGTAAGCGATGTGCTTGCCATGCACCCGGATGGAGTTTTCCTCTCCAACGGGCCTGGCGACCCGTCGGCAGTGGCTTATGCACCCGAAACGGTGCTTAGGCTCGCCGAGTCCGGCGTACCGCTTTTTGGGATCTGCCTTGGGCACCAGTTTATAGGTCTGGCCTATGGCGGGCGCACGGAAAAAATGCCCTTTGGGCACCGTGGCGGGAATCACCCGGTCAAGGATATGGAGACTGGTGAGGTTCTGATCACATCGCAGAACCACGGTTTTACGCTTGCGGGTTCGGCAGCCGGCGTTGAAGGCGCTCCCGAACTGATGGTTACCCATATCAACCTCAACGATGACACCATCGAAGGGGTACGACACCGGGAGCGCCCGATCTTTGCGGTGCAATACCACCCGGAAGCCGCACCTGGCCCCAGGGATGCCGTTCCGCTCTTTGGTCGCTTTCTGGCTGCTGTTCGTGAACGCCGCGTCAGAAGTGCCTCAACCGCTTGACTGGCAAGCACTAAGGTCATAGGTTCGGAGCCTCAGGCACGACGCTCCGAACTCCTTCAAGCGCCTACCTGTTGTCGCCGCATTCTCTCCCGCGGCGCTCAAGAATCCCTCGGAAGAGCCCATGACGAAAGCCGATCTGGTTGAAAATGTCACCGCACGTATTGCGCGCACAGCCGGTCCGACGATCTCCAAGAAGGACTGCGCACGTGTTGTCGACGCATTTCTGGATGCGATAAAAGACGCACTCCGTGAACAGGAAAATATTGAGGTGAGGGGGTTTGGTACCTTCAAGATCAGACAACGCAAGACGCGCATGGCGCGGAACCCTCGCACAGGCGAGCCGGTGGAAGTGTCCGCCAGGCCTGTTCCGGTCTTTAAACCCTCCAAAGAGTTGCGCGCTATGGTCGCCGGTGACGACGCCGGTGACATCGGTGACGATGACGCCGACGATTAACGGGGAATACCAGCCTCGGGTGCATGCTGTGACAAGCATCGGGCACCTGAGCCATGGCCGGCAGTGCCGATGACGGTACCTGTGCTGCTCTTTGCGTCATACGCCGAGTCGGTGGGTTCGAGGCGCGTACAACTGAATCTGGACGCGCCTTGTACGGTGGGTGACGTCGTGGACGCTGTGCGTGCGCTCCCGGGTGGTGGTGCGCTGAACGACCGTGTCCTCATCGCTGTCAATCAGCGTTACGAAAGAGATCTGGCGCGCCTGGTGGGTGAAACCGACGAGATAGCGCTCTTTCCTGCAGTGTCAGGTGGTTAAGCCGCCGCTGGGACTCGGTGAGATCCCAGGCGGCGCAACTGTCGATCCCGTAATATCAGGAGGCGCCGCACCGCGATCCACCCAGGTGCGCATTGCTGCGCTCACCGACCTGCCGATCAATACTGCCGACCTCATTGCTGCAGTTGCGTCCGCTTCTGCCGGAGCCGTATCGGTGTTTATCGGCACTGTCAGGAATCAGAATGAAGGTAGAGCTGTAACCGGTATTACTTACGAGGGATACCTCCCCATGGCTCAGGCTGAACTTGAGGCAATAGCCAGTGAGGTGTGCGCAGCCACACCTGGTGTATCGGTGGCTGTGATGCACAGGCTGGGGTATCTCGCTCTTGGCGAAGTGAGTGTTGCAATTGCTGCATCGCATGCGCACAGGCGGCAGGCAATAAGCGCCTCTACCCGTGTGATTGAAGAAATCAAAGTTCGTCTGCCGGTTTGGAAGCACGAACACTATGTGGGTGCCACTTCCGAGTGGCTTGAGGGCGGTGTTGCGGAGAGTGGGCACAAGTGAAATCCACTCTGGAGCAGGACGTGGTGTCTGATGTGCCTGGTCAGTCGGCTTCATTCGACCAATTCGGACGGCGCATTGAGTACCTGAGAATCTCGGTTACAGACCGGTGCAACTTCCGTTGCCGCTACTGCATGCCCAGGGAGGGCTTACCCTGGCTTCCCAAGGCGGAGTTGCTGCGCTATGAGGAGATCCGGGATCTGGTGGCGCAACTTGCGCCATTGGGGCTAAGGAAGATCAGGCTTACCGGTGGCGAGCCCACTATCCGCACTGAGCTGCACCGGCTTATCCGGATGCTCAGGGATATTCCTGGCATAACAGATCTCTCACTTTCGACGAACGGCGTCACGTTGCATCGGGTCGCGCACGACTACGCCGCAGCCGGCCTGGACCGGGTGAACATCAGCGCCGATTCACTGCGCCCGGAGCGTGTAGCTGATATAGCGCGTCGTGACCTGGGTTTTGATCTGGTGCGGGCAGCATCGGCCGCTGTAAACGCGGGTCTTGATCCGGTGAAGGTTAACGTCGTGGTAATGCGCGGGATCAACGATGATGAGATCGCTGACTTTGCGGCTCTTACAAGGGTGCACCCGTGGCACATCCGTTTTATCGAGCTGATGCCCGTCGGTGAATTGCGGGAGCTTACGTGGGAGCATGTGGTGTCTGGCTCTGAGATACTGGACCGCGTGCGTCGCACGGGCGAGTTGGAGGAGGATGCCGGTCCGGCGCGTGGGAACGGTCCGGCGCGGTACTTCCGTTTCCCGGGCGCGCCTGGTTCGGTTGGGGTGATAACACCGATGAGTCACTCCTACTGTGACAGTTGTAACCGTGTGCGTCTTACCGCCGACGGCAGATTGCGGACATGTTTATTCGGGAATCATGAGGTATTGTTGCGGGATGCGCTTCGGGCTGGGGAGCCGGTGGCACCACTGTTTGCGGCCGCACTTGCCGGCAAGCCCCGGGCACACAGGCTGCTGGACATGGATAACGGCGGGTTGAGGGCTCTCAGTCAGGTTGGTGGCTGAAAGTCCGGGGTTATCGCTGAGCTACTGAGTTGCGGCTTTATCGTACTGGGCTCTATGTTGCTGATACTGCCTTTGCGTGCAACAGTTGTAAGCGCGCACGGGGTTCATGAATACAGCATCAACCGGACGGAGAGCCGCTAACAGATGGTCAACAAGATCACAGTTGTTGGAGCCGGACACGTCGGCGCAACCACCGCACAACGCATCGCCGAGAAGTCTCTGGCGCGCACAGTGGTCATGGTGGACGTGGTGGAGGGCATTCCGCAGGGGAAGGCGCTCGACCAGTGGGAATCAGCGCCAGTGGAAGGGTTTGATACCCGCGTCGTGGGTACCAACAGTTATGCAGACACAGCAGGGTCAGATATCGTTGTGATCACCGCGGGTATCGCGCGCAAGCCTGGTATGTCGCGCGACGACCTGCTGAACACGAATGCCGGCATCGTCAAGTCGGTTACAACGGAGATTGCAAAGACATCACCGAACGCAATCATCATCGTTGTATCGAACCCGCTGGACATCATGTGTTACGTGGCGAAGAAGGTTTCCGGCTTCCCGCGTGAGCGTGTGATAGGGATGGCGGGTGTGCTCGACACCGCGCGCTACCGCTCCTTTATCGCCGAAGCACTGGACGTATCGGTGCGTGATATCCAGGCTATGGTACTGGGTGGTCATGGTGACACAATGGTCCCCCTTATCTCCTACACGACAGTAAGCGGCATTCCTGTCACGCAGCTGATGGAGCGTTCCGTACTGGAAGCGATCGTTCAGCGTGCGCGCGACGGTGGCGCCGAGATTGTGAAGCATCTCAAGACCGGCTCGGCGTATTATGCGCCGTCAGCGGGTGCAGTTGAGATGGTTGAATCGATCGTCCACGACCGCAAGCGGATCCTTCCGTGTGCTGCCTGGCTGGACGGTGAGTACGGAATGTCCGGGCTGTACCTCGGCGTTCCCTGCAAGCTCGGCAGGAACGGGCTTGAGAAGGTGCTGGAGATCGAACTCACGGCAGACGAGCGCGCAGCGCTTGAACGTTCTGCGCAGGCTGTACGTGGCCCGATGGCAACGGTTGCTTTCTGAGCCTGACAAGCGAAACGGCGTGTCGTTCCTGCATGAACGGCACGTCGTCCCACCCTCCTTATACTCATGCACGGTCTGATACGCTTCTGGGATAGTACGATCGGCAAAAAGGTAGTGATGGCCGTTACCGGTGCCATCGGTGTGCTCTTCGTACTTGGTCACATGTCCGGCAATCTGCTCATGTTCTCCGGGCAGGCTGCGATGCACGATTACGCGACGTTACTGCGCACCAGTATGCCGCTACTCTGGGCCATCCGCCTGGTACTGATCGCGTCGGTTGTATTGCATATCATCGCCGCGGTCCAGCTTACGAGACGCTCGAAGGCAGCGCGTCCGCAAGGCTATGAAAAGCGGAAGCCGCAGGTTACAACTTTTGCAGTGCGCACGATACGTATCGGCGGACTCATCCTCCTGCTGTTCATCGTGTTCCATATCCTGCACATGACAACCGGTACACTGCATCCGGACTTTGTGCATCTGGATCCGTACAACAACCTTGCCACAGGAATGCGGAACCCGCTTGTAATTGGTTTCTACCTGCTGGCGATGGCAGCGCTCGCGCTTCACTTGTACCACGGTTCCTGGGCTGTATTCCGCACGCTTGGTCTTGCGCGTGCATCGGCGCAGCCACTCAAGAGGCGGCTTTCAATCGTTATTGCGATTGTGATCGCCTGTGGTTTCGCAATTATTCCGATCGGTGTCGCGCTCGGTTGGTTTCCTGAGTCGCACCCACTCGTTTCAGATGTCAGCACTCCATCCGCCACCGCTGGCGACGCAGGGACTGAGAGCGCTGTTGCAGAACTCCCTGCCGATTCCGGAGCCCGGTAAACCATGGAACTCAACGCAAAGATCCCAGACGGCCCTCTGGAGCAGAAGTGGGACAACCATCGTTTCAACATCAAGCTTGTAAACCCTGCAAACAAGCGTAAGCACCACATCATCGTGGTGGGTGCAGGGCTGGCAGGCGGTTCGGCCGCAGCCACACTGTCAGAGCTGGGTTACAAGGTGTCGTGCTTCGTGTACCACGACTCGCCGCGCCGCGCACACTCCATTGCTGCACAGGGTGGCATCAACGCAGCCAAGAACTATCAGAACGACGGCGACAGTATTCGTCGCCTGTACTACGACACGGTCAAGGGTGGTGACTTCCGTTCGCGTGAAGCCAACACTTACCGTCTTGCGCAGGTATCGGTGAACATCATCGATCAGTGTGTTGCGCAGGGAGTGCCGTTTGCACGTGAATACGGCGGTCTGCTTGCCAACCGTTCGTTCGGCGGTGCACAGGTGTCCCGTACCTTCTATGCACGCGGTCAGACCGGTCAGCAGCTCTTGCTCGGTGCCTATCAGGCGCTGGAGCGGCAGGTTGCGAAAGGTGGCGTGTCAATGCATCCGTTCGAAGAGATGCTCGATCTGGTGCTGGTGGACGGGCATGCGCGCGGCATCGTCACGCGGAACCTGCTTACCGGGCGCATTACCTCGTATGCAGCAGATGCTGTTGTACTTGGCACCGGTGGTTATGGCAACGTTTACTATCTGAGCACGAATGCCAAGCACTCCAACGCTACTGCGATCTGGAGAGCACACAAGAAGGGTGCTGCGTTTGCCAACCCGTGCTATACACAGATTCACCCGACCTGCATTCCCGTGAGTGGCGACCACCAGTCCAAGCTGACACTTATGTCGGAATCGCTCCGGAATGACGGTCGTGTCTGGGTGCCGCTCAAGAAGGGTGACAAGCGTCCACCGTCGCAGATACCTGAGTCCGAAAGAGACTACTACCTCGAGCGCAAGTATCCGAGTTTCGGAAATCTTTCGCCGCGTGATATCTCGTCGCGTGCAGCAAAAGAGGTGTGCGATGAAGGGCGTGGAGTTGGCCCGACGTCACTTGGTGTTTATCTGGATTTCGCCGATGCGATCAAGCGACTCGGCCGCGACGTGATTGCGGAGCGGTACGGGAACCTCTTTGAGATGTACCAGCGCATTACAGATGAGAATCCGTACGAGGTGCCGATGCGGATTTATCCCGCGGTGCACTACACCATGGGAGGTCTCTGGGTTGACTACAACCTGATGAGCACTATCCCCGGGCTGCATGTTATAGGCGAAGCCAACTTCTCCGATCACGGGGCCAACAGGCTGGGCGCGTCTGCGCTTATGCAGGGGCTTGCAGATGGCTACTTCGTTCTGCCGTACACTATTGGTGATTACATCGCGAACAATAAGTCGGCACCGATAGACAACTCGCACGCCGCGTTTGTGGAAGCGGAGAGCGGAATCCGTGCGATGCAGGAGAAGTTCCTTTCGATGAACGGCAAGCGGTCTGTCGATTCGTTCCACAAGCAGCTTGGCAAGATCATGTGGGAGTACTGCGGAATGGCGCGTGACAAGGCAGGGCTTGAGAAAGCCATCCAGCTTATTCCTGAGCTGCGCGAGGAGTTCTGGCAGAACGTGAATGTACCCGGTGACGGTCAGTCGCTTAACCAGTCACTTGAGAATGCCGGCAGGGTTGCGGATTTCCTTGAGCTGGGAGAGCTGATGTGCCGGGATGCGCTGAATCGTGAGGAATCGTGCGGCGCGCATTTCCGTGTTGAGTATCAGGACGCAGGCGAAGCCAGGCGCAACGATGCGGACTTCGCGTACGTTGCTGCATGGGAGTACAAGGGACCCGGCAAGGCACCCGTGATGCATAAAGAACCACTTGTTTACCAGGACGTTCACTTCTCCACCCGGAGCTACAAGTAATGAAGCTGACACTGAAAGTCTGGCGTCAGGCCGGTCCTGACACACGCGGCAACCTTGAGACATACACGGTTGATGATGTCAGCCCGGATATGTCATTCCTTGAGATGTTTGATGTTCTGAACGAGGATCTCACGAACAAGGGCGAGGAGCCAGTCGCATTCTCACACGATTGTCGCGAAGGGATCTGCGGTTCGTGCGCGATGATGATCAACGGGCAGGCACACGGCCCATGGAAAGGTACGGCAACATGTCAGTTGCACATGCGTGCCTTCCGCGATGGCGACGAGATTGTGGTGGAGCCATGGCGGTCGACCGCATTTCCGGTTGTAAAGGATCTGGTGGTGAACCGTGCAGCTCTGGATCGCATCATTCAGTCGGGTGGATTCATTTCTGTTGCGACCGGTGGGCCACGCGATGCGAATGAGATTCTGATCCCCAAAGACACTCTTGAAGGCGCGATGGACGCGGCCGCGTGCATTGGCTGCGGTGCGTGTGTTGCCGCCTGTCCGAACGGTTCTGCATCTCTCTTTACGGGTGCCAAGATCACGCATCTGGGGATGCTTCCGCAGGGTCAGCCTGAGCGGGACAGCCGAGCCATCTCGATGGTAGAGCAAATGGACATTGAGGGCTTCGGCAACTGCACATGGGTGGGTGAGTGTCAGGAGGCCTGCCCGAAGGAGATCAGCATTGATGTGATTGAGCGGATGCATCGCGATTACATCGTAGCGTCTGCCCGGCGTGCCGAATAATCGTTGGGTTGAGGCGTAACTGAGTTCTGGCTGAGAAATTCTTGATTCACTTAAGGCGGTGGTTTTGCAGATGGTCAGCGTACCTGCTGGCCGCTGCCTTATCCGCCGCCTGCGGTGGTTCTGATGGCAACAACGAAGCGTCTGGTGATGTCTCTGGAAGCGGGACAGCGCCGGGCGCTTCGCGTTTGGCGGAGGTGGCGTGGTCGCCGGGCGACAGTTCGCGTGGCCTCGCGCTGTTGGAACACTTCCGGGATTCGTTACCTGCGTACAGCGGCAACCAACTCCGATGCACAAGCTGCCACCTCGACCGCGGTCTCAATCCGTCGGCACTGCCGTGGTTAGGGTCAACAGATCGATATCCCCGGTTTCGTGCCCGAAGCGGCACCGAAGAAACCATGACAGTGCGCATTAACGACTGTATTGTGCGCAGTTTGGCTGGTCATGTGCTTCCCGATTCATCGCAGGCGATGCTGGATATGCTGGCCTACCTTGGGAGTATTGGGTCTAAGGAGCGCCCCGAGGCACTGCCGGTGGTGGAGGAGGTGGGTGTGGCAAGTCGCGGGGAACATGCGTTCGAAGCCACTTGTTCACGTTGCCATGGCGTGGACGGTGGCGGGACCATAATTGCGCCTGCGGTTTGGGGAGCGGACAGTTATTCGGTGGGAGCTGGCATGGCGCGGCAGAAGATGTTGGCCACGTATATCAGGCACAACATGCCGTATGACAACGCCGGATCGGTAAGCCCACAGGATGCAGCGGATATAGCGGCGTGGGTTCTATTGCAGCCGCGCCAGGACTATCCCGGTAAGGAGTTGGACTGGCCGAACGGTGATCCGCCGTCCGATGCAGCGTATGCGACAACGGCTGCCCGTCTGGCGAGCAAGCCGCTACCACCGGAGCGTAAGTTGCTCCCCCGCCGGGTGTTACCCGGGAACTGAGCGTGGGGGGGGCTAGGCGCCGAGTGAGCCTACGTCGGGGGCTGAGCGTAGTTGGCGGCGATAATGCCGACAACGGGCCCCTGACCGGCAGGCCAGTGCCGTTCAGATCCGCGGGAGGGTCACCCCATGCTGCCCCTGGTATTTCCCTTTTTTGTCGCCGTAGCTTACCTCTGGTTCTTCGTCGCCCGTGAAGAAGACCACCTGGGCGATCCCTTCGTTGGCATAGATTTTGGCGGGGAGCGGTGTGGTATTTGAGATTTCGAGTGTCACATATCCTTCCCACTCGGGTTCAAACGGAGTCACATTTGTGATAATCCCGCAGCGTGCGTACGTGCTTTTGCCCAGTGTGATGGTCAGGACGTTACGCGGGATGCGGAAGTATTCGATGCTGCGTGCGAGGGCAAAGGAGTTGGGGGGCACGATGCAGACATCGCCTTCGAACTCGACGAAGCTTTTTGGATCGAATGCTTTCGGGTCAACGATGGAGTTGAGGACGTTGGTGAAGATCCGGAATTCGCGTGCCACTCTCATGTCGTAGCCGTAGGAGCTGACGCCGTACGAGATGACGCCTTCGCGGACCTGTCTGTCTTCGAACGGTTCGATCATACCGTGTTCGCGCGCCATCCTGGTGATCCATTTATCTGAGCAGAGACCCATTGTTTGTGCAGGTAGTAGGGGAGGGGAGGGGAGGGGTTTAGGGAGTACCGATGCTGCGTGGCTGGAAAGCGAATTTATGCTATGCAACCGGATTACGGAAATCCCGGCGCAATTGGGTTCGGGAAGTCTCAACAGATGGGTTGCTCCCGAGGTACGGATATTGAGAGAGGGTGGTACATATACTAGGTTCAGTTGTCGCGTTTGTGAATTCTTTCACGAAGTGCGCCGACAGGCGCGCCACCGGTCCTGATGGTCAGAAACTATCTTCCAGTTATCCTGCTGCTGGGCCTCGTACTGTTAAGTGCGGTGTCGATTCTTGGCATCGCTCATGTTACGGTCCGGGCAAAGCCTACTGATGTAAAAAAGCAGCCTTACGAGTCCGGGATGGCTCCTATCGGAGACGCCCGTGAACGCTTCTCCGTGAAGTTCTATCTCGTTGCAATGCTGTTCATTGTTTTCGATATAGAAACTGTTTTCATGATCCCGTGGGGAGTCCACTACAGGCAACTCTCCTGCAAAGTCCCGCTTGCAGATGGCATCTGTCCGGCAGGCAACATTTCGTTCTTTGGTCTCGGTGAGATGCTCATTTTTGCTTCCATACTCATTGTCGGATTTATTTACGTCTGGAAGAAGGGTGCGCTGTCATGGGAGTAACACAGGCACCGGACAGACACAGCACCGCGCTCGATCCAAAGTCGCAGGACGGATGGATCGTTACCCGACTCGATTTCCTGGTCAACTGGGCACGCGCCAACTCTCTGTGGCCAATGCCGTTCGGAACGGCGTGCTGCGCAATTGAGTTCATGGCAACTGCTGCCAGCAGATACGATCTGGCGCGCTTCGGCATGGAACGCCTCAGCTACTCACCGCGTCAGGCAGATGTGCTGCTTTGCGCAGGTCGCGTGCCGTACAAACTTGCACCTGTTATCCGTCGCATCTATCAGCAGATGCCGCAACCGAAGTGGGTCATCTCCATGGGTGCATGCGCGTCCACCGGCGGGATGTTCGACAACTACGCAGTGGTGCAGGGGATAGACACAATCATCCCTGTCGATGTTTATGTACCAGGGTGTCCGCCGCGTCCGGAAGCGCTCATGTACGGCATCATGATGCTTCAGAAGAAAGTGATGAAGGAGCGCTTGCGCGATTCCTCGTCGCTCAGACAGGAGATAGAGCCGGATCCGTCGAGCCAGCTCTACATTCCGCCGTCGCGCATCGATGAACTGTCAGAGCCGTTTGGCAACTCTGTCCATCAGACCAGATCCGCGCCATGAGTTCATTCGATATGGCGGGTAAGGAGCTGGTTCCTGCTGGCTCAGTAGCGCCCATCGTCCCCGAAGCGTCACCGCGGAATGTTCAGCACCACGGTGGCACTGAGAACCCGTCTGTAACTGCGCTTCGTGAGAGCTTCGGCTCGGCAGTGCTGCGCAGTGAAGTCATCTGGGGCGAAACTACGGTCTACATCGAGCGGGCACGGATCCATGATGTAATTCAGTGGCTGCACGACGATCCTTCGCAGCTCTACAACTACCTGGTGGATGTTACCGCAGTCGAGTATCGCGACAGCACCACGCCGTTGCAGGTCGTGTGGCACTTGCGTTCATTGCCGTACAGGCGGTTCCTGCGTGTAAAAGTCGAATTGCCCAAGCGCGGTGAACTTACAGTGCCGAGCATCACTGATATTTATACAGGCGCAGACTGGCTTGAGCGGGAGACGTATGACATGTTCGGCATCCGGTTTGAGGGACACCCCGACCTGAGGCGTATTCTGCTGTGGGAGTCGTATCGTGAAGGCTATCCGTTGCGCAAGGACTTTCCGCTCCGCGGTCGCTTCAGCCGCTCTGAGCAACTCAAGCAGGCACTCGCTGCCGATCCGGAAGCACGCTACTCAATGGAAGAACTCACCATCGCTGATGCCTTTGATGCGTTGCCCGCAGACATGCAGGCGCGGCTGACAGAGCGCAGAAGCGATGCTGATGACCCAGGGACGGGCGAGTAATGGCCAGACGCACCATAGAAGTAGCACTCGGCACCAGTGGCATGGATGCCGACGGCAGGATGGTTACCAATCCGCTGGTGCAGCGCACTGCTGAAAGAGCGGCAATAAGCACCGTCCCCGATCGCGAACCTGAGCTTGAGTCCGATCACATGCTGATCAACATCGGACCGCAGCACCCTGCCACGCACGGCGTGCTGCGTCTTGTGCTTGAGCTGGATGGCGAGACTGTCGTGCGGTGCATCCCGCACATCGGGTATCTGCACTGCGGCTTTGAAAAGATCGGCGAGTACCGGCAGTACAATCAGATCATTCCCTGGACGGACCGCGAGGATTACCTCAATTCACCGGGGAATAACGTGGCGTTCGCACTCAGTGCGGAGCGGCTCTTTGGTATCGACTGTACGCCGCGTGCCACCGTGTTGCGCGTGATACTGATGGAACTCTCGCGCATCATGTCACACCTTGTTTGGCTTGGTACAACAGCGGTGGACATCGGTGCATTCACACCGTTCCTCTGGCTCTTCTACGAGCGCGAGAACATCTATAACCTGCTTGAGTCGTGGGTTGGTGGCCGTATCACTACATCAGCGACGCGTGTTGGCGGCATGGCAGCAGATATTCCCGATGGCTGGATGGATTCGCTGCGTGCCTTCAACAAGAACTTTGTTCGCACGCTTGATGAAGCGAACAGGATCCTTGAAACAAACGCCATCTGGGCCGGTCGTACGGTCGGGCTTGGCGCCATGGGTCCGCGCGAAGCGATCAATGCCGGCCTTTCGGGAGCGATGCTCCGTGCATCGGGTGTTCCCTACGACGTCCGGAAGGACTTCCCGTACCTCGACTACGAAACGTACGATTTTGAAGTACCGGTGGGCACCGATGGTGATGTGTTTGATCGCTTCCTTGTAAGGGTGGAAGAGATGCGGCAGAGCGTCCGGATTATTGATCAGGCGATTGCGCGCCTCCCGGACGGCCCGGTGAATGTGGATGACCCGCGGGTTATCCTGCCGCCCAAGCACAAGGTGATGAGTGGTATCGAAAGCATGATTCATCACTTCAAGCTGGTAATGGAAGGCCCCCGTCCGCCGGCAGGGGAATGCTATGTGGCCGTTGAATCACCCAAGGGTGAGAAGGGCTACTATATGGTCAGCGACGGTACGTCCAAGCCAGTGCGCTGGCGCATCCGTCCTCCTTCGTTTGTAAACCTGTCGGCTATTCCACAGATGGTGGAAGGCCACCTCCTGTCTGACGTGATAGTAATCAACGCCAGTATAGATATCGTTATGGGAGAGATCGATCGATGAGTCACGGTCCTTCTGCAAGTGGTGGTGCAATCGTTCGTTCATCGCAACACCAGGCTCATCATGATGAGCCATATCAGCCTGTCTTTGTTGGCGATCAACGCGCTGAACTGGACAGGATCCTTGCCCGCTACCCGACCAAAATGGCGGCTATCCTGCCTGCGCTCTGGATGATTCAGGACGCGCGTGGCTGGGTAAGCGAGCCTGCGATAGAGGAAGTTGCTGCGGTGCTGGAGCTCACTCCGGCATATGTGCGGGGTGTGGTGACATTCTACACGATGTATCATCAGCATCCGGTCGGCCGGCATTTCATTCAGGTCTGTACGACGTCGCCGTGTCATGTCTGTGGCGCCGAAGATGTGCTCAAGGCATTCCTGAAGCATACCGGATGCAGCGACCTCGGCCTTACAAGCGACGATGGCAGGTTCACTGTTGTGGAAACAGAGTGTCTTGGCGCGTGTGGTTTTGCGACACCGGTCATGATCAATAATGAGTTCCTTGAGTCGGTCACACCTGAAAGTGTTCCGCGCATTCTGTCGGAGCTCAAATAATGGGATACCCACACGAAGCGCATTCCCGCGAGACGCAGGTAATCTCCCGTTACTTTGGCGATGCTGAGGCGCGTACTCTCAAAGGCTGGCGTGCGCGGGGCGGATACGAAGCTCTGAGCAAGGCGCTGTCCATGGATCCGGTTGAAGTTCAGAATCTGGTAAAGGATTCCGGACTCCGCGGGCGCGGTGGTGCCGGTTTCCCGACTGGCCTTAAGTGGTCGTTCATGAAGAACGATGGCAAGCCGCACTATCTCTGCTGCAACGGTGACGAATCGGAGCCGGGCACCTTCAAGGACCGCGAGATCATGCGTTGGACGCCGCATGCACTGGTGGAAGGTGTAGCGTTGGCTGCACACGCCATCTACGCAGAGACGGCATATATCTACATCCGCGGCGAGTTCACAGAGCCCATCCACTGGATGAACAAGGCGGTGGAGGAAGCGTATGCCGACGGCATTCTGGGTGCCAATGCCATGGGTTCCGGTAAGCGCATTGACGTGCACGTACACCGGGGTGCAGGTGCGTACATCTGTGGCGAAGAAACCGCGCTGATGAACTCTCTCGAAGGGAAGCGTGGTAATCCGCGTATCAAACCGCCGTTCCCGGCAGTTGCCGGTCTGTTCGCCAAGCCGACTACGATCAACAACGTCGAGACTCTTACTGCTGCCGGCTACATCGTGCGCAACGGTGCGGAGTGGTACAAGCAGTATGGCCGGAAGGACAACCCCAAAAGTGTTGGCACGAAGCTCTTTTCGGTAAGCGGCAATATTACCCGTCCGGGTAACTACGAGATGGAGATGGGTTTCCCATTCCGCGATTTTCTCTACGACCTCTGTGGTGGCCCGTTGCCTGGGCGCGAAATCAAGGCCGTGATACCCGGTGGTTCATCGGTGCCGATTCTCACCAGGGAAGAGGCAGAGAGCGCGGTGATGGATTACGAAGGGATGGTGGCAGCCGGTACGATGCTTGGTTCAGGCGGTGTGATCGTATTTGACGACCGCCAGGATATGGTGCGACAGGTGGCGCGTCTCGCGCGTTTCTATGCACACGAAAGCTGCGGTCAGTGCACGCAGTGCAGGGAAGGAACTGCGTGGTCAACGCGCATCCTTGAACGCATCCGCGATGGTGAAGGTACTGCGGCGGATATCGACACGCTGCTTCAGCTCGCGGATCAGATGACCGGTACAACCATCTGCGTGCTGAGTGATTCCTGCGCAACTCCGATAGTATCCGGTATAAAGAAATTCCGGTCTGAGTTTGAAGCCCGGCTTATTAAGACGCGTGGTATGGTAACTGTTCCCGGCGCGATACGCGCCTCGGTGGCCTGATCATGACTGCAACCAAGACAATCTCGCTGACAATCGAAGGGCGCCCGGTTGAAGTACCCGAAGGTACTTCGATCCTGGAGGCAGCCAAGACAGCGGGGCTGCTGATTCCGCATTACTGCTATCACCCCGGACTTCCGGTGGCGGGATCGTGCCGCATGTGCCTGGTGGAGGTTGAAAAGGCGCCAAAGCTCGCGCCCGCCTGCGCCACCTCGGTGATGGAAGGGCAGGTGGTGCACGTGCATTCGCCGCGTGCGCTCGAAGCCAGAAAAGCGGTACTGGAATTCCTGCTTATCAACCATCCGCTCGACTGTCCCATCTGCGACAAATCGGGTGAATGTGAACTGCAGGACTTCACATTTGCTGAAGGGCCCAATGAGTCCCGTCTGCAGGACCCCAAGCGGTTTGCACCAATGGAGGACTTTGGTGGCGATGTACTCTATGTACGGAACCGTTGCATTCTCTGTACCCGGTGTGTGCGCTTCATGGATGACATCGCGCACGAACCTGTGCTGAATGTTTCCGAACGTGGCGACCGCGCATATATCGGAGTCGCAGAAGGACACGACCTGACGAACCCCTGGGCAGCGAACGTTATCGATCTTTGCCCTGTTGGCGCGCTCGTATCGCGCGACTTCCTGAATAAGGCCCGCTCGTGGGATCTGGATCGCACCGCTTCCATCTGCACAGGGTGCAGTCAGGGATGCAACCTCGTGATCGAAACGCGCGACAACACGATAGTACGCATGCGGCCACGTCCGAACGATTCTGTAAATCAGTTCTATCTCTGCGATGTCGGTCGCATGACGTACAAGGACTTCAACCGCACAGACCGGGTGGATCAACCGCTCAGGCGTAACGGCTCCGCTCTGGAAATCGCGGACTGGTCCGATGCTATAGCCGGTGTTGCGGGCAGTTTCAGTGGCAAACGTGTTGTTGTTATCGCTTCGCCCAACTCATCCAACGAGTCGCTCTTCCTGCTCAGTGAAATCATCAAGTGCTCGGGAGGCAAAGGCGTGTTCCATGTGGAGCGCGGCCCGGAAGCACCACTTCCAGGCGCGCCTGATCTTTCACTCCGCGCAGAACGCGCTGCAAACGGCACGGGCGCAAGGCTACTGGGTTTCACTGAAGTCTCAGGCTTCGATGGCACCATCAGCCAGGGTGATTGTGTTCTGGTCGTTGATGACGACCTGGGAGGCGTTACCACGGACCAGCTCGCCGCTGCCAGTACCGTTGTGTACGCAGGCACGGTGATCCCGATGCTCATTGAAGGGCTGGTGGACTGGGTGCTTCCGCTGACCAATGTCACAGAGGAAGAAGGTACATTCACGAATCTTCGTGGCCGCGTACAGCGGTTCCTGCAGGCACGTACCGCGCCAGGTGTTGCAAGGCCATCGTGGTATGTATTTGCAGATCTGCTTTCTGCGATGGGTGACAACGCGCAGTATTTCCTGCCGTCGGAAGTATTTGCTGCGATGGCAGAGACGCACGGTGAGTTCAGTGGTATGACTTACGACTCACTTGGGCTTTATGGCGAAGTGATCACCAGCAACGCCGGTGTGCCAGCCGGCACCGGAGTGGGTGCTGCATGAGTGGCGTCCCCCTTCTGGCGCAGTTGGTGGATATCGCCACTCTGTTCCCGCGTGTTGATCCCCAGATCCGTCCGGACGCGACCGGTACCTTTGTGGTTTCAAGCATCATCAAGATGCTGATCATCTTTGGTGCCTGGCTGCTTACGGTATCCCTGCTGACCCTCGCCGAACGTAAGGTGGCAGCATGGACGCAGGACAGACGTGGTCCGAACAGAGCAGGACCTTTCGGTTTGCTGCAGCCGGCTGCGGACGGCCTCAAGAACTTCATGAAAGAGGCTGTCTCGCCTGCAACGGCAGACAAGTGGTTGTTCCTTCTCGCGCCCGCGATATCGTTTGTTCCGGCACTGGTGACCTGGGCGGTTCTCCCCATTGCGGCACCGTTGCCGACGCCGTGGGGGCTGATTGATATGGTCGTTGCAGATCTGCCCATCGGCTATCTGTTCATACTGGCGATCTCATCGCTGGGAGTGTACGGACTTGTGCTTGCAGGGTGGTCTTCCAACAACAAGTACGCACTCCTTGGTGGACTCAGATCCAGCGCGCAGATGGTCTCGTATGAGATTGCACTCGGCATGTCCACCATTCCGATATTGTTGCTCGCCGGCAATGTCTCCCTGATGGGAATAGTCAATCAGCAGGCCAGCATGGGGTGGAACGTGCTTTCGCTGACAGTTGCCTGGTTCACTTTCCTGATTGCGGCATTTGCGGAAACCAACCGCTTGCCGTTCGACCTTCCGGAGGCCGAATCAGAGCTTATCGCAGGCTACCATACCGAATACAGCGGTATGATGTTCGCGATGTTCTTTATTTCGGAGTATGCGAGCCTGATCACGATCAGTGCTCTTACCGCGACGCTCTTTTTCGGCGGCTTTGATATCCCGTTTACGCAGTGGGACAACGCCGGGCCGTATTCAGTCTGGAAGACGCTGGCGACGCTTATCGCATTCTGTGCGAAGACCGGATTCTTCCTTTTCACATTCATGTGGGTGCGCTGGACGCTGCCGCGATTCCGCTACGACCAGCTTATGTCACTCGGCTGGAGTGTTCTGCTCCCGGTGGTGCTTGGCTACATACTTGTGATTGCTGCCGCAACGCTTGCGCTGGACTACTTCGGTGTGGCCCGGACATGGATGTTCTCGATGGCGCTGTTCGTGCTGAACCTGGTGATCCTGGTAGCGCTTCTGCGATGGGTGGACCGGGGGAGACTTATCAGTCCGGCCAGTCCGCGACTCAGGGGTGAAGAGCTTGAGCGCCTTCGCGATCGTTCGTTGCAGCACTCGCGCCGCGAACTGTCAGCGCTGAATGGGGCGATGGTAGTTGCAGCTTCAACTGTTGAACAGCATTTAACGAAGGGAGCCCGGTAATGGCGATCAGTGTAAAGGTTATGGAGCGACCGATTGCGCAGGTGAGCTACATTCGCGCAACGTTGCAGGGAATGGCCATGACGTTCAGGCACCTTGTCGACCCGCACAAGGTCACGATGCAGTATCCTGAAGACAAGTGGGAGCTGGCGCCCCGTTGGCGTGGCACCCACCGGATGCTGACCACAGAAGACGGCCGCGCCAAATGCGTGGCGTGCGGTCTCTGTCCGACTGTATGTCCCGCCAACTGTATCAAGCTGATACCGGGCGAAGATGAAGAGGGCAATCGATACCCGTTGCTTTTCGAGATCGACGAGTTTCGTTGCATCTTCTGCGGCTACTGCCAGGAGGTGTGTCCGGAAGAGGCAATCCATGTCGGTCGGCATTATGAGAACGCTGAGTACGACAGAGAGTCCTTTGTGTACGATCTGGAAAGGTTGATGGCGCAGACGCATCCTGTCAGCGAACTCTGGGACCCCGCACATCCGAAGGGTGAATGAACTCTTTTCTGCAGTTCCAGTTCTACCTCTTCGCGCTGCTGGCCATAGTGTCGGCGTTGCTCTTTGTCACGCGGCGTAATCCGGTTCCGGCGGCTCTGTGGCTGGTAAACGTCATGTTTGCGCTCAGCGGGCTATACGTGATGCTGGACGCGCCGTTCATCGGGATCATCCAGATATTGGTTTATGCCGGCGCGATCATGGTGGTGTTTGTGTTCGTGGTCATGTTGCTTAACCTGGGGCGTACCGGTATCGGCGATCTCCGGCCACTCGGTGCCAGACTGGGTGCAGGGCTGGTTGCGCTGGCACTGATTGCCAATTTCATGACGCTTGTACGCGATCCTCTGCCGCAACTTGCATCTGCACCGGCAGAGGACAATGTGATTACCTCGATTGCGGAGTCGCTCTTTACCGACTATCTCGTCGCGTTTGAGTTGACGAGTATTGTGTTGCTGGTGGCAATCATCGGTGCGGTCATTCTGGCCAAGCGTAGGGTGAATACATGATTACTGAAGCACTCATTGTATCGGCGATCCTCTTTGCGATTGGCGTAGCCGGTGTGCTTATCCGTACGAACGCCATCATGGTGTTCATGTGCGTGGAGCTTATGCTCAATGCTGTAAACCTGTCGTTCATTGCCTTTTCAAAGATGCATGGCGTGTCCGGGCATGTGTTTGTTCTGATAGTCATGACGGTGGCAGCGGCTGAAGCTGCGGTTGGGCTGGCAATTATCATCTCGATGTTCCGGCATTTCGGAACCGTCGATCTGTCGAACCTTCGCCTGCTGCGTGACTGATGTCAGTTCACACGATGATGCTTCAGACGGCAGCTGCAGCGCCGCATCCGCTATCGGGGACGGTGGCAGAGCTGGTTTGGCTGCTTCCGGTACTGCCGGCGATTGGTGCTCTGATCAACGGCGGACTTTCGTTGCGTTCTGCGAGGAGTGGTGGCAGCAGTGGTGGCAGCGGTGGTTCGGCTGCGACAACTCTGCCGTCGATCGTGGCTCCGCTTTTTGTGATACTGCCGTTCCTGCTTGCATTTGCCATGTTCATGGCGATGCGCGAGGCGGCTCCCACTTCGCCGTTCATACTTACGCTGGCGAGCTGGATGCCGGCAGGAGAGTTGCAGATCAACTGGGGTTTCCAGCTGGATCAGCTTTCCATGCTGATGGTCCTGGTGATTACGGGTGTTGGCTCACTCATTCACCTCTTTTCCATCGGGTACATGAAGGGCGACCCAGGGTATGCGCGTTACTTCGCGTATCTCAACATGTTCGTTGCCTTCATGCTCATCCTTGTGCTGGGCTCGAACTATCCGATGGTGTTCGTCGGTTGGGAGGGGGTGGCGCTGTCCTCCTATCTGCTCATTGGGTTCTGGTTCAGCGAGAAGGCCAACGCGGATGCCGGAAAGAAGTCGTTCATTGTAAACCGTATCGGTGACTTCGGTTTGCTTGTGGCGATGTTCCTGATCTGGACAACGGCTGGCTCACTCGATTTTGTGGAAGCGCATGGTGCGCTGGGGCTGCTGGCCTCGGGGACACCGGTGCTTGTGGCGATTGCACTGTTCCTGTTCCTTGGTGCAACCGGCAAGAGTGCGCAGATCCCGTTGTACATCTGGCTCCCTGACGCAATGGCCGGCCCGACCCCTGTGTCAGCGCTTATCCACGCAGCGACGATGGTTACCGCCGGTGTGTATCTGGTGGCGCGTGCTGCGCCGGTTTTCGCTCTTGCACCGGTGGCGTCGCTGGTGGTGGCGAGCGTGGGAGCTATAACCGCGCTCTTTGCAGCGACGATCGCGCTCCGGCAGTGGGATATCAAGCGTGTTCTGGCTTATTCCACTGTTTCGCAGCTGGGTTACATGTTCATAGGTGTTGGTACCGGCGCATATGCCGCCGGCGTCTTTCACCTTGTCACGCATGCTTTCTTCAAGGCACTGCTGTTTCTTGGGGCGGGTGCGGTAATTCACGCGCTGCACGCTGCCTATCACTCGACGCACCGGGATGGCGAGGACGCGCAGGATCTGCGTAACATGGGTGGCCTGGCGCGTTTCATGCCCACCACTGCCACCATGATGGCATTCGCCACACTGGCCATTGTGGGTGTGTTTCCGTTTTCCGGTTTCTTTTCGAAGGACACAATCCTTGCTGAGACCTGGGCGCGCGCTGGTGGATCACCGCTTGCGTCTGCCAGTCTCATTGGAATCTCCGGCAGCACATTGCTCTACGGCATCTACGTCATTGGTACCATCACCGCGTTTCTTACTGCGATTTATATGACGCGGATGATGGTGCTGGCGTTTACCGGGCATAACAGGACGGGCGGCGCAGAGCAGAAGTCGCTGCGTGAAGCTCCTGCTGTAATGCTTGTTCCGCTGCTGATACTGGGTGTGCTTTCCGCGGTTGGCGGTTGGTTGAATCTGCCGGCACTGATCAGGCTTGGTCCGACGGAGCTTATGTCCGGGTGGCTCGAGCCTGTTACTGGTGCAAGCAATATCGCGCTGGGCGGTGGGGCTCATCTGAGTCACTCTGTGGAGTACATGCTTATCGGCATTGCAACAGCAGTTGCAGTTGTCGGGATATTGATTGGCTGGGTTGCCAACCGGTCTCCGATTGCGGATAAGGCATCGTCGCCACCTGACACCGGGATTGCCGCCACTCTGGCTAATGCGTATGGAGTGGATGCCTTCCTGGACCGCGTTGTTCTGGCGCCGCTCAATGCTTTCACGACAACGGTGCTTGGCCGCGGTACCGAGCGTGGTCTTGGCAAACTGTTCGACGGCAGCGGGACAACGCTTACACGGGCTGCCGGTCGTATTGGTGCTTCACTTCAGGACGGCGATGTAGGTAAGTACGCCTGGGTACTTGCTGTTGGTGCAATCGCCATGCTTGCCGCCCTTCGCTTCGTTTCGTAATGCGCGACTTACTCCTTTCCCTGAGCGCCGATCGCTGGCTTTTGCCGGCCATGCTCTTGTGGCCGATATTTGCTGCGGCTCTTGTCAGGGTACTTGGGCGCGATGCCGCCCGTGATGAAGACGGTGCTGAAGCTCCGGCGGGTGGCCCCGACGCAAGAAAGCTGACATTTGCAGCGCTTGCTGTCGAAGGGCTCCTGGGGCTGGCACTCTGGGGGATTTTCGACCCACAGGCAAGTGGCTGGCAGGCGAGGGTTGATCTGCCGTGGCTTCCGGATATCGGAGCGACATTCAGTGTGGGCGTAGATGGTCTCGCACTGGTACTGGTTGTGATGACGGTACTTGTCGTGCCGCTCGCGCTTCTTGGTTCATGGAATAACGTGAAGCGACAGACGCCTTCGTTCGGCGCTTTTGTGTTGTTGCTGACGAGTGGCCTGGTTGGTGTGTTCGTGTCGCTGGATCTCATGCTCTTCTATATGGCATGGGAGC
>CAZDMG010000002.1:77310-90214 GCA_964506655.1 uncultured Gemmatimonadaceae bacterium | reverse complement strand
GGCGCCGCGCACGATATCGCCGACGGAGATTATTAAGTACGCCGCCGATTCGAGCCGCACCGAATGGCACCTCAAGCCGATGGAGTGCGAACAGTCGGTGGTCGCCCGGGGGAATACGTTCAGTTACACCGAAAGTGGCAGCAGCGGGAGCGGCAGCGTGAACTTCACCTTTGACCACTTCAACCAGTCCATCACAGTCACGATCTTCTGCAGGTACTATGCCGACATCTTCGACTTTGATAAGCATGGACTCCTGAAAAGTGAGACCAGGCACTCTTACATTAACGGCAGGACAGTCGCCATTTTCTATATAAGACCGTATTAGCCTCAACCGGACCGCCAACACCCCAGTACAGTGATCTCATCTGTTACCGATCGCGAACGCATCAGTACCGTCATCGTGGACGGTCATGACGAAATAGCGCGCCTTGTTGCCACACGTATCTCACAGCTCATCCGGGAACGTAGCGCTGTTGGCAAACGCACTGCACTGGGGCTGGCAACGGGCTCCACACCGATTGGTGTGTATCGGGAGCTGATCCGGATGCACCGCGCCGAAGGGCTCAGCTTCCGCACGGTTACAACATTCAATCTGGACGAATACTTCCCCATGCCGGCGGAAAGCATTCACGCTTTCCACCGGTTCATGTGGGAAAACTTCTTTTCACTGATCGATATCGACGCGGCCAACGTGCACATGCCGCCCGGGGAGCTCGTGCGCAGTGAAGTGGAAGCAGCGTGCGCAGCATACGAGCGCGCCATCGCCGACGCCGGTGGTATCGACTTTCAGATACTGGGGATCGGGCGAACAGGTCATATCGGATTCAACGAACCAGGTTCGAGCGCAACAAGTCGCACCAGGCTCGTGCACCTGGACACCGTAACGCGAAAGGATACCGCAGCTGATTTCTTCGGCGAAGCCAACGTACCGCGCGAAGCAATCACGATGGGCGTCGCCACCATACGCGATGCACGCGAAATCGCGATCCTTGCAACCGGCGAACACAAAGCTGCGATAGTAAAACGTTCGGTCGAAGGTGAAGTCGACCGGGAAGTAGCAGCTACATTTCTGCAGGGACACCCGGATACAACTTTCTACCTCGACGCAGCAGCAGCCGCAGACTTGACACGTGTGGCTACACCATGGTTGCTCGACGACGTGGAGTGGACACCGGAACTGGTTATACGCGCTGTTACATGGCTGTCGCTTGAAACCGGAACCGCAATTCTCAAGCTGACAAACGCCGACTACTCAAACAATCACCTGTCGTCGCTGGTCGCACGCTACGGCACCCCGGGAGCGGTAAACGGCGAAGTCTTCAACGCACTGGGCGCACGCATCCGCGGCAAGAGCAAGCTCCCTGCCGGCAAGCGAGTGATCTGTTTCTCACCGCACCCGGACGACGACGTAATCTCGATGGGCGGGATACTCCGCAAGTTCATCGAGAACAAGAACGATATACACGTGGCGTACATGACGAGCGGCAACATTGCAGTGTTTGACCATGATGTGCGCCGTCATCTGGATTTTGTTGTACGTCTCACCAAACCGGACGCCGACGGGGTCAACCGCGCAGCACAGCTGGCGCAACGTGTCAATTCTTTCCTGAGCGGCAAGAAGCCGGACGATGTTGATATCCCCGAAGTGCAGGACATCAAGCGTTTCATCCGCGAGTCTGAAGCAGTAAGCGGCATTGAAGTTCTGGGACTTGGCCACGACCGCGCACGTTTTCTGAACCTGCCGTTCTACCAGACAGGAAAGGTGAAAAAGGACCCGGTGGGTACTGCGGACATCGACATCGTAGCTGCACTGCTCCGCGAGTTCGAACCTGAAGTCATCTTCGTTGCCGGCGACCTTTCCGACCCTCACGGTACGCACCGGATGTGCAAGGAGGCGATAGATATGGCATTGGATGTCGTCTATGGCTCAGATGGCAAGCGCCCGGAGCTGTGGCTCTATCGTGGTGCGTGGCAGGAGTGGCCGATCACACAGGCAACGTGGTTGGTGCCGATGTCGCAGGAGGAGTTGCGACTCAAGATCCAGGCGATCTTCAAGCATCAGTCGCAAAAGGACTCTGCCCCATTCCCCGGTCACGACGATCGCGAGTTCTGGCAGCGTGTGGAGCAACGCAATATGGATACAGCTGCGCAACTCGACCGACTTGGGCTCGCGGAGTACTTCGCTATGGAAGCGTACGTGGTGGTGTGAGTACAGCGTGGGAGAGCAGTGCCGGATTCGATACCGCTCTCCCCACCGTGTGCATCACGCGGCTGCGTCGTCGCTGCCGCCTATATAGCGATACACATATGCAGCCAGCGCGCCACCAACCACCGGTGCAACCCAGAAGAGCCACAGCTGTGAAAGTGCCCAGCCGCCTTCGAAGATCGCGGTAGCTGTGCTTCGTGCGGGGTTCACAGAGGTGTTGGAGATCGGGATACTCGCCAGGTGAATAAGCGTGAGGCAGAGTCCCATTGCGATAGGAAGAAATCCTTTCGGTGCCCGTTTGTCGCTTGCGCCAAGAATCACAAATACAAACACCATCGTCATGATGATTTCCATGATGAGCGCTGATTGCATGCTGTAGCCACCTGGCGAGTGCTCAGCGTATCCATTGGAGGCGAATCCTGCAGCAGCATCAAAGCCAGCGCGTCCGCTTGCAATGAGATACAGCAGTCCGCCTGCGACGATCGCGCCGAGTAGCTGCGAAATGATGTAGGGCAGGACGTCTTTGGCCGGAAAACGGCCGGCGAGCCACATGCCTACCGAGACTGCCGGGTTGATGTGACACCCTGATATGTGTCCGATTGCGTAGCCCATTGTGAGCAGCGTGAGTCCGAACGCGAGTCCAACGCCGATGAATCCGACACCGACTTCAGGGAAGCGCGCTGCGAAGAGCGCTGTCCCGATACCAGCAAAGACCAGCCAGAATGTTCCGAAAAACTCTGCGGCATACTTCTTCATTTTCCCTCCTGGGGGTTGCGAAGTGAGTCATCCGGCGCCCGGTGGGTTACCGGGGGTCGTAAGGGAGAACATGCAGCCTGTTAAGCGGAAGCGCGAGACCGGAGCGGCGAGTCCGGACATGCGGACTTATACTAATATGCGTTCTGTCTGTTGGTTCAGACCGACCTGGCTCAGCTCAGATGGTTACGATGCAACGGAAGCCACGAGCAGCGTAGTAGGACTCTGCGCCATTGTGGTAGATAAAGACGCGACCAAAGCGTCGATCCCCGAAGATTGCGCCGCCCGCTTTCCGGACCTCAGCTGGTGTTTCAAGCCAGCTGGAAGTGGTGGTATCGAATGCGGCAAACTGTTGCAGCGCAATGTATTCCTCTTCGGAAAGGAGCCTTGCACCCCAACTGTCTGCCAGCGCAACTGCACTGGCGCCGGGTTTGTGCGCCTTGCGCGAATCGAGTGCCGCCTGGTCATAACAGACACTGCGTCTGCCTTTCGGGGTCTGAATGGAGCAGTCAATGAAGCTGATTGCACCACTTGCACTGCCGGCGATAGTGACGACATCCGGTTCGCCTTCGCTGTCTTCCATTTCAGCGAGTGCACGGAGCGCGCCCGGGTTCTCAAGCAGGCGTTTTTCAACCTGCACCCACTTGAGTGAAGGATGGCGGCTCACGTTGGCTTCGAAGCGCTCACTCAGCAGTTTGAGAAGTCCGGTCTTCCTCGCGGCCGGCAGCTTGGGTGTCGATGGCATAAGGTCAGAGTAATGTCCGGTGTGTTGTCCACACAATACCGGAGCGATATGGGCTGGAGGTGAGTACAATTTGCGCACCTTGCGCGTACAATACAGGATGCGTGTGCTCCGGGATCATATCAACAACCATATCAACGATTATATCAACGACCATATCAACAGCTCAGCGGTGAGACAGTGCGCGGCATTGGCCACTGTGTTTCTTGTGCTGCTGTTTGCTGCGTGCTCATCCGACAGAAGCACGGGCCCCGGCACTGATGCCACGCCACCCGCTGGTTCACTGCTTGTCGTCGCCTATGGCACGCCTGTATCCACGACACCGGCATTGGTACTTAAGCGCGATGACGTTGCGATTCCTGTTTCGACAGGAATCGTGTTGGATTCCCTGGCGGTCGGAACGTGGACGCTCGAAGCCGCAAGTTTCACTGTGGAGGGTATCAGGTACGATCCACAGCCTGCATCGCAGAGCGTGACTGTACTCAGGAACTCGCAGACTTCAATCTCAGTGCATTACATGAAGCAGGCGGGGACTATCTCAGTTGCCATAGAGGGGTTGCCGTGGGGAGCTGCGGCTGCAGTTACGCTGATTGGCCCGACCGGAGCATTCATTAACGTGGCGCAGACCGCTGACTTTACCGACGCTAAACCGGGATTCTGGCAGTTCACGGCCTCATCGGTTATGGCTGATAACATTCAATGGACGCCCGACCTTTCGGCCGCAGAAGCGCAGTTGGTTGCAGGAGGCTCACATACTTTTGTTGTGAGGTACACACCGGTTTCAGCTGCGCTGGCCGTTGGTGTAACCGGTGTGCCGGCTGGCGCAGCCCCTCACATAACGCTGAGTGGAATTGCCGGTGACAAGCGGGAGACAGACGGGACAACGCTGTTTACCGGGCTTAATGCCGGCGTGTACACTGTTGCAGCATCCGATATAAGCAACAGCTCCGGCGTCTGGCGCCCTGCCACACGCGAGCAGCAGGTCACGTTGCAGGTTGGCGTTACGACAAGACTGTGGATTGACTACGTCGAAGCGCCACCACTTACCGATGATGATTTTTCTATCGCGAACGCATACGTAACGCAGGCCGTACAGCGTCAGGATGGTGGTGTGCCGCTTGTTGCCGGGAAACCGGCGCTGTTGCGCGTGTTCGGGATCAACAACCGTACAAGCACACTCGCACCAGCGGTTGAGGTACGCGTCTTCAATGGCAATACGCTGCTCCGCACAGAAGTTGTGCCTGCACCGGAAGCCACACTCCGCACAACTCCATCTGAAGCAGTCCTCAATTCTTCCTGGAACCTGCAGCTCACCGCTGCGGAGGTAACACCGGGGCTCCGGATACAGCTCCGGATCGACCCTTCGGATGAAGTCAACGAGCAGGATGAAACAAACAATATCTGGCCGGTTGATGGCTCAACGCGCGCCATCAGTGTTTACTGGGTACCGCCATTCAATATCCGTCTCATACCAGTCATCAACAATGAACTCACCGGACGGGTTTATGAGGACAACAAAGAGACATACGTCGCGGCACTGAAGGAGATGTTCCCGGTGAATGTTGTCAACGTTACAACGGGCCCGGCTTATACAACAACAGCGGCAGCGCTTACATCGGAAGGCACTAACTGGTCGTCTGTTCTGGGTGAAATAATGAACCTGCGCTCGGCGCAGGGCGCCACCGCCACCTACTACGGTGTTGTACGCGTCGGTTACACATCGGGCGTGGCAGGAATAGCGTATGTCGGAGCACCCGTTGGGATCGGCTGGGATTATTCAGGAAGCAATCTCAATGCTCTTGTCGCTGCGCACGAACTCGGCCATACCTTTGGCAGGTGGCACAGCCCGTGTTCTGTTACCGCACAGCTGCACCCGGGATATCCATACAGTGGCGGCCGGATCGGGAACTATGGCTACCGGGCAGTAACGTCCACGCTATATGCGCCAACCGCGGGTGATATCATGGGCTATTGCTTTGACAACAGCTGGATCAGCGATTTCACTTTCGAAGGAGTGATGTCGTTCCGCGGTGTGTCATCGACCGGTGGCAGCGATGTCGCGCCGTTTACGTACCGTGATACGCGCACTGAAGCTATCGCGGGCGGATTGTTGGTATCAGCAACGGTTACAGGGGGTCACATTGCACTGGACGCTGCGCTGCGTGTACCGGCCTTTGCGTCAGAGCCGCCGCGCAGTGCCACGCACATTGTTGAGGCACTCGATCAAAGCGGTCGTGTTCTGACATCGGTGCCAGCGCAGGCGATGGAGATCGATCATATCACAGGTGTACGGCATATCTCGGTGGTGGTCCCCTGGTCGGAGCGGCTTGAGAAGGAGCTGGTGACAGTCCGCGTTCGCGATCTGCATAACCCGCTGTCGGTAGCGGTAGCGAGCACAGCTGCCGAGCGTGTTGCTGTTGGTAATGCGACTCAGATGGTGCTCCCGGAGCCGGAGGTTCCGAGTATAGCTGGCGCCGCGTCCAACCGTGTCCGGATCCAGCTGGCCAGTGGTTACCGGGACGCGCTGGTCCGGGACGGCGTGTCCGGTGAGGTACTGGGTTTTGTCCGGAACGGCATTGGCGAGGTGAGCGCGCGCCCGGGGCAGCCGCTTGAGATTGTGTATTCCGACGGCGTGCGGTCGGTGACGAGGCGGTATCGGTAGCTGTGCGTTACCGGTAGCTGGGCGTCACCGGTAGCTGGGCGTCACCGGTAGCTGGGCGATACCGGTAGCTGGGCGACGGGAGTGCGCGGCGGCCGGAGCGCGGGGCGGGAGCCCAGGTGCCTCAGCCAACGGTTTCAGGCGACCCGGTGTCTTATTGATCAAACGCGGTAATCACGCGGCCTGAGGAGGCACAGACCATGTGCCGGCGGGCGCGGATATCGCGGCAGCAGCACGTTTACCACAGTACTCAACCGGCAACGGGGAGCCGTTAGATCAGAAGCCCGTCGACATTTTCAGGAGACCATGCAAGCGCGCTTATCCCGCGTGTAATCGCGGGTGACCGTGTGGCCGCCAGAGAGTTATACGACGCGCATGTCGGGAGGCTCTCATCGCTTGCGATGAGGCTGTGCGGCGACGCTGACGAAGCAAAAGAGCTCGTCCAGGATGTTTTCGTGAAAGCCTTCAGGCAACTGGCAACTTTCCGCGGTGACTCGGCCTTTTCGAGCTGGCTGCACACGATTCTTGTGCGCACTGAGCTCAACTCCCGGCGCGCCAACCACAGAAGAAGTCGTGATATAAGCATCGATGCAGTACAGGACATCCCTGCCGATATCGGATGGCGTATCGAAGTGGATATGAAAGACCGGTTGTACGAAGCAATAGACGAGCTACCTGCGATTTACCGGATCACATTCATCATGCATGACATCGAAGGTTACACCCATGGAGAGATCGCCGAAGCGTCAGACGTGGCTGAAGGGACAAGCAGAGCCCGGCTTTCAGAAGCGCGCTCCAGACTCCGCACCGCGCTTAAACCTTTCTTTACGGAGCCGTGAAGATGAACAGTGAACACGATGAGTGGATCGTGCGCGCAGCTGCCGGATATAACACAGACGGCGGAACGCACCCCGATACTGATGAGATGTGGAGTGTCATTGAACAGCAGTTGCCGGATGCGGCAAGGCCACTCTCACTCGTGGAGAACAGCGGCAGCGGCAAGTCTGCATCGACGCGTAAGCCACTGCTCCGGGCCACGCGTCTGTTGCGTTATGCAGCGGTGCTTGCAGTCGGCATAATCGCTGGACGTATGTCGATTTCGTTTGCAGGCGCGCGACAAACCAGTGACAGCGGCGCGGTACAGGTTGTGTCGCACGCAGAAGTCGAACGCGGGCTTACGGATGCGATCGGAAATCAGGTTGCGATGGTGAACTCACCATCGACTCTTCAGTATATCGGTGAAACCGTTGCGCTCCTGTCTTCGCTGCAACTGGGTGCGCGGCAGCAGGTCACAGACAGCGCAGTGCACGCACAGGCCGCCGACTTGCTGTTCACGACCCGGCTGATGCTCGACGACCCGGGCTCGGCGCAGCCACGGTTACGTGAGCTGCTTGAAGATCTGGAACTGATACTGGTCCAGATCATTCAGACACCGCCCACTGGTCATTATGCCAGCACAGATATGGAACCGATAAGAGGAACAGTTGAAGAGCGGGCACTTGTCCCGCGACTTCTGGCAGTGGCAGCAACATCCAACCAACAGCAGTAGGAGTGCGCGATGAGATACCCGATGAGATACGCCATGAAACCCATGATCAGAACTATGATCAATCGCGAAGCAGTGGGCATTAAGCGGCAGCCGGTATTGACTGCGCTTGCCGTTATTGTTGCTGCGACCACGATGCTGTCTGCCGATGCGGCTCACGCGCAGGCAACCGTACGTCGTCAGTCGGCGACTGTAGACAGGCAGCTGGACTCGCTCAGGAACCAGCTCAGGGGCATGAACGATTCCCTGCGGCTCCGTGCAAGCGCGATGGCCAGGCTTCAGAGCGACCGGGCGGGCTACCGGTTCAGCATTTTCGCAGATTCGTTGCGGATTTTCAGTGATTCACTGCGACTGTTCACGGATTCGCTCGGCCGATTCCAGCACTCACTACTTGTTTCGCAATTGCCGCTCGCACGCGCCACTGTGCTGCGCGCCGACTCATTTGCGTCTCTGAGTCGCGAGCTGGCGGCGTCACAGCGGACATTCGCAAGGGAAGCTGCAGAGCTGTTCCGGGTCAACCGTGAGCTGATGCCAGCTTCCCGCGCATTTGATCTGAGCGGTGAAGACCCTGCCGACTCACTGTTCAAAGTCGCCCAGAGCGCACTCAACCGCGGCGAGTGGATGAGGGCCGCGGAGCTCTTTGAAAGCATCCCACGGGTGTTTCCGAAGTCCGGCCGGCTTACAGCTGCAGCCTACTACTCCGCCTTTGCGAATTACCGGCTTGGGTCGGCAGCGGCACTTCAAAAGGCTTACGCAACGCTCAACACCTGGTCCGGCAAAGGTACCGCAAGCAGCAACGCCGAGATGTCGCGGTTGATGACACGTGTGCAGGGTGCACTTGCTGCACAGGGTGATTCGCATGCCGCTGCCGTACTTGCAAGCACCGTCAGGAATAACCAGGCGTGCGACCAGGATGATATGCAGCTTCGCATCATGGCGCTCAGTGCACTCGTCAACTCGGACCGTGCGGCTGCGACAGCAACACTTCATCGGGTGATCCAGCGCAAGGATGAGTGCAGCCAGGAGCTGCGTGCCTTTGCATGGAACGCGCTTTCCCAGAGGCCGGACAGTACGGCAACGCGTATCGCATCGTCAATAGTGGTCGATGGTTCGGTTTCAGTAAACGACCGGATGTCAGGTCTTGCTTACCTGAGCCGCGTCGGTGACAGCGGTTCCTTCAGCGCCCTGCAGCGCGTGATAAGGGAGGAAAAGAACCCGGAGTTGTTGCAGACCGCGGTGACAATGCTGGTGCGTTCAGGGCGTTCTGAAAGCAGAGATGTATTGCGGTCGCTCATTGAGAACCCAAACAGCAGTGAGGATCTGCGTGTATTTGCGATCAACTCTCTGGGCTACAACCTCGGGGGCTCCACTTCAGCAGCGACTGCGGGGAGTGATGTTTACCTGCGCGGGATCTTCCCGAAGCTCAAGACCGAGGATGAGCAGATTGCAGCCATCACAGTGATCGGGCGGATCGGTGGTGCGGAAAACAGAAAGTTTCTGCAGGGACTGCTCGGCTCACCGGCTGCGTCTGGTACGGCACGTTACTACGCTATCAACCAGCTTTCACAGGTGAAGGAAATAACGATCAGCGAGTGGAAGCAGATGTACGATGCCGCGGGCTCACGCGACATACGTATGGCGATAATCCGTGTTTATCAGCTGCGTACAGAAGACGAAGCTGTCGACCGGCTGATTGATATAGCCCGCTCAGACTCAGACCCGACGCTCACAAGCGCTGCCATCAATGCTCTTGGCAGGAAGGACAGCGCAAAGGCGCGCAGGATTCTGCAGGAGATCATCGACCGGCAGTAACTGCTTACCGTTCGAGTAACAGCGTCAGATAGGCGAGGAAAAGAAGCAGATGAACCGCACCTGGCACGAAGGAGGTGCGGTTCCCCATGAAGGTGAGCGTACTGACAGCGAGCGTCAGCACGAGAAGGATCATCTCGACAACTCCAAGCCCGAGCTCGATGGTGTTGCCTGTGATGAGACCGATCATGAGCACAGCGGGAATTGTGAGCCCGATGGTTGAGAGTGCCGTACCAAGCAGGATATTGATGGCGCGCTGCATCTGATTGTCGAGTGCAGCGCGTACAGCGCTCATGGACTCAGGCGAAAGAATAATGAGTGCAATGACGAGTCCGCCGAGCGCATCGGGTGCTCCGATTTCATGGATACCGTAGTCCAGCGGCTTTGCGAGATTCTTGGCAAGGAACGCGATTGGGAAGAGGTAAAGGATCAGCAGTGTAGCGTGGTACCTTGCTGAGCGGAGCTCGGAATCGCCGTGTGAGTGACCGACTTCCATAACTGCTTCTTCGCGTGTGGTACCGGGCGCTACGTAGTACTCGCGGTAACGCAGTGTCTGTGATGCGAGGAAGATGCCGTAGAGCCCAACGCACATCACCGCCATGAAAACTGCCAGGAACGGTGAGAGTGTTGGTCCGTTGGAAGAGGTGGTGAAGTTGGGGAGAACGAGGCCGAGGACGGCGAGCGGTACTATCAGCCCAAGGTAGGAGTTGGCGCCGTAGAAGTTGTAGTGCTGTTCGTGGTGTTTGAGCCCGCCGAGGAGGAGTGAGAGCCCGACCATCAGGTTGAGGATGATCATGAGCACCGAGAACATGGTATCGCGTGCGAGTGCCGGCGCGGCTTCACCGGTGAGCATCACGGACGCGATCATCATGACTTCGATAGTGATCGCTGAGATGGTAAGGATCAGGGTACCGAGCGGCTCACCATAGATGACCGCGAGGCTTTCGGCGTGCCGGACGACTGCGAAGGCGCACGCCATGATGGCACCGAAAAGCCATGCCATAAGGAAGAAGAACCAGAGAGGCTGGTGCAGGTTCTCCATCCAGCTACTGCCGTGCAACACGAACAGCACAGCCGACGGCGCGCTCAGTACGAGCGCGAACTCATGGCGGATGTAGTGAATAACGGAGGACAGAGAGAACGCTTTGGAACTCATTCCCGGGCTCGCTTGAAAGGGGTCCGCAGGGATGCTGCACGCAAGCCGCAAGGCGCCCAGGTGAAGCTACGCAAAACGCAAATAAAACGGCCAGCGAATGGTGCGCAATGCATACGGGCAAAGTTATGCGAAGCGGATAAGGCGAGTTGCCTATGCGATGCTTGCACTTGAATCAGAGCTGAACTGACCCGTAGACAGCGACACCTGAACAGAAGTATTATTACCTTAGTGCTGAACTAATGGTCGGGAAGCGAGTTGGCTCCCGGGTTCAGGTGGCAGTCCGGGCGATTCCGTGGCTGCCGGTTTTTTTCATTCTTGAACTGGAGATTTGGATGGGCATCAAGCTTGCCATCGTTTATTACTCGACATATGGCACCAACTACGAGATGGCGTCGATAGCAGCTGAGTACGCCAGGGCAGCGGGCGCTGAGGTGCGTCTGGTCAAGGCGAGGGAGACAGCACCGGCTGAGGTGGTAGCGGGTCAGGAGTACTGGAAAGCGGCAGCCGAACGGATGAGTCATATCCCTGATGTAACGCCAGACGATCTGGTGTGGGCGGACGCTTATCTCTTCTCGTGCCCGACGCGTTACGGCGTGCAGGCGAGCCAGATGCGTGCATTTATTGACACGCTTGGCCCGATCTGGTCACAGGGGAAGCTCGTGAACAAGGCAGTGAGTGCAATGTCATCGGCACAGAACACGCACGGCGGTCAGGAGCAGACGCTGGTTTCGTTTTACACCTCGGCAATGCACTGGGGGAGTGTGATTGTGGCTCCTGGTTATACGGACCCAGCGCTCTTCAAGGCGGGCGGCAATCCTTACGGCTACAGCCACACACAGGGTCAGCCGTTTGGCGATGTTGAGAAGGAAGCGATAAAGGTGCAGACGCTGCGTTTGCTGGACGTGGCAGCGAAGCTCGCAGCCGGTAACTGACGGGTTCTTACCTGAGGCCGCAGCGACCGCTCTCAATTATGGAACCACTATTCGGACCAGGCGGCGAACTCATTGCCGCTTGGTTCGAGGAAGTGGAACCGTCGGCCACCCGGGAATGAAAAGATTGGTTTGATAATTTTGCCGCCAGCAGAAGTTACGGCTGCAAGCGTTTCTTCGAGGCGCGCGCTGTAGAAAATGACGAGCGCACTGCCGCTGTCAGTGTGTGATGCGAGTTCCGAGCGGTAGAAGCCGCCGTCGAGTCCGTAACCGGAGAAGGCGGTGTAATCGGGTCCGTAGTCAGTGAAGGACCAACCGAATGCCGCGGTGAAGAAGCGCTTGGTGGCTTCGAGATCGCGTGCCGGGTACTCGACGTAGTTGAGCGTGTTGTGTTCGGGCATGGTGGGTTTGCGGGTTAATTACCGAGTGAGTTGATTGTGAAGGAATATCAAACTTGCCAATTGGCGAGCGCACGCTACTGTGGCTAATACAATCGAAACCGAGGCCACATTCTCCTACAACGGCTCACGCCAACAAGACCGTAATGAAATTATGGATGATCTGAATCGTTTGGCGAGCTTGGTAAAGCAGTGGAACAAACTCGGAGCGGAGATTGCGGCGATCACTCAACGCCCCGCCATTATCGGCCACGTAGGTGAGTACATCGCCAGCCGTGTATTCGATCTGGAACTCCCCGTCTCAGCGACGACCAAGGGTTGGGACGGCCGGTTTCGTACGGGACCACTCGTTGGGCGGACGGTGAACGTAAAGTGGTATGCGAAACTTGAGGGGGTTCTCGATATCCGGCAGGATTCCCTTCCTGAATTCTTTCTGGTCCTGACAGGTCCTCGATCTTTGGCCGCTTCCTCACGAGGTATGACCAGGCCATGGTTGATTAATCACGTATTCCTCTTCGAGGCGTCATTGCTGGTGCAAGCTCTGGCTGAACGTGGGCTCAAGATCGGCGTTGCAACCAGCGTGCGGCGCGAATATTGGCATGCCGCGGAAGTTTATCCAGAGGTGCAGTGTCCGTACTATCGGTTGTCAGACGAGCAGCGTGTGCTCCTCGACCTGTTTCGCACCGAGATCGAGCCGCCCGCGCCT
>CAZDMG010000002.1:0-77300 GCA_964506655.1 uncultured Gemmatimonadaceae bacterium | reverse complement strand
CAGAGCCCGCTTACTTTCGACGTTGATGCCTTTTTCCTCGAAGAGCAGTCAACGCTGGCTTCAGATCGCTGCGCAGATCCTCGAACGCGACGGTTGGCTCCTTGGCCCGTTCACGGAAGGCAGCAAGGTCCTCGGCGTCTTCGCGCAACGCAGTCCGGACCGCAGCGTTCACCAGCTCCGAGACACTCCGGTCGGTCTCGGAGGCCTTGATACGGAGAGCCCTATGGAGGCTCTCGTCGAAATAAATGGTGGCACGCTTGGCAGCTGACATAAATTGACGCTAGCGCTTTAACGTTAAGACGTCAATTCGTCACCGGCCCGATCTATCATCGACTTCCTGAATGTCGCACCGGCGCTGTTCACTCGTTATCACTGGCGGTTCAAGACAGCAACAGATAGCATAAGACGGCAGCTCTGTTGGAGTTGGAAAGGCGGTTAAGCTGGTCCAACTGTAGTTGTGCAGAAGGACTCACAAATGACACTTCCGCGGAAGCGACCCTGATAGATGGCTCTTAAGAAATCACAGCTTTATTCGTCGCTCTGGCAGTCCTGCGACGAGCTTCGTGGCGGCATGGACGCCTCGCAGTACAAAGACTACGTCCTGACACTGCTGTTTATGAAGTACGTGTCGGACAAAAGCGTGAGTGGAAATCACGAGACATCTCCTGCAAATTCAACTGGAGCTGGGACACCCCAATGGAAGCATTTGTGGAACGTACCTACAGGATTGCTATCGGCGACGGGAAGAGTCGCAAGGTGCACTTGGTCCTATACAAGCCGACACAAGAAGTGGATGGTGACTGGACCTGTGAGCATAGAATAGACGGACTCGATGTCGATGAGCCACCGGCACCACCGGCTTTTGGAGTGGACGGCATCCAGGCACTTCTGCTTTCTTTTCAAATGGCGGAAGCACGGCTTAAAGCGTACGCGCGAAGTCTGAACGGAGAGTTGATCTGGCCAAGTGGGTCTGGGGGTGTTGCCTGATCAGCTCCGCGATAAGCCTCGCCGTCAGGCTTAGCTGGAAACGCACGAAACGCCAAGGCTTAACTGAGCTGAGCCTTGGCGTTTCAACATTTTTTTATGGCTAGGGACGGAATCGAACCGCCGACACGCGGATTTTCAGTCCGCTGCTCTACCAACTGAGCTACCTAGCCCCAGGTCGTCTGACCCGAAGCCATACAAGCTACGAAGCCGGCGCGCGTAGCGGTAGCCCCCAGTGGCCCGGCCGGCAACCCCAGCGCCACGCATCAAGCGCCGCGCCCCACACGCCCCCCGCCGCTACGCGAACGGTGTCTCCAGACTCGTGGACTGCGGCGTGAACAGCTCGGCGCCATCCTCCGTGATCACCATGTCGTCCTCTATGCGGACGCCGAATTCGCCCGGGATGTAGATGCCGGGCTCGTCGGAGAAGACCATGCCGGGCGCCAGTGGCAGCTTGTTGCCACGCACCAGATACGGCCACTCATGGCCGTCCATCCCCATGCCGTGCCCCACGCGGTGGCTGAAGTACTTGTAATCCGGGCCGTAGCCGGCTTTCACAATCACGTCGCGCGCGGCGGCGTCAACGGCTTCGCAGGGTACACCCGGACGCGCCGCAGCCAGCGCTGCCGACTGGGCTTCGAACTCGATCTCGAATACGTCCTTCATCTTCTGTGTCGGCTGCCCCAGCACAAAGGTGCGCGACAGATCGGAGGAATAACCCTCCACCTTGCAGCCGCCATCGATCATCAGAATCGTCCCCTCTTCGATCACCTGCGGTGTGGCACTGCCGTGCGGTAACGCTGAATACTTGCCGACCTGCACGCTCGCGGAACCGTTATAGCCAAGCGCCTGATGCGCCTGCGATACCAGCCGTCCGAAATCGTTCTGCGTCATGCCTGCCTTAAGCGACTTCCACGCTGCTTCATATGCCAGCAGTGTCACTTTGCTCGCATGACGCATCAGCGCTAGCTCGTGCTCGTCCTTGTAAATGCGGCAACCACCTGTAATGGGTGTGCCGCTCACTACCTTGACGCCCGGTATGTGCGCTGCTCCGTCTGAAAAAACGAAGCGCACTGTTTCTTCAACACCGATTGTCGCTGTCGCAAGTGAACGCGATTTGAGCCCCTGCCGGATCCTTTCGTACGGGCTTTCGTGCTCTTCCCATGTCAGCACTTCGGCATCGCTCCCAAGCGGGCCGTTATGCGCCTGCTCCAGTGCGCGCTCTTCTTCGAATTTGGGTGTCACCAGAAAGGCACTGCCACGCACCGGAATAAAAGCCGCAAGCAACCGCTCGCTTAACCCCCACCTGATTCCGGTGAAGTACTCCATGCTTGTGCCACCGGTAAGCATGAGTGCGTCCATTCCATTATCACGGAGCAGCTTCTTCGCTTTCTCTATGCGTGCGCGGCGTTCGTCCACCGATATGGGGACCACGCCGTCGCGCATAGGCGACAGATCACGTATCGCAGGCGGCAGTTCGGTGTTGGCACCGGCGCCGGCGCCGCTCCGTGCTGCGTCGCTTCCGGGTGGTCTGTCGGTTTCAGAGATGCGGCAGGCAACTGCCGAGGAGGCGGCCAGGGTAGCAGCCGCGGATAGGAATGTCCGGCGGGTAGTCATACCCTGATTATGCGTTGCGTGCTGAAAGCGTTCAAGCCGCGCTGTCGCGCATCGCTTTTAACCCCTTTGTCCAGCGCATGAGCTCGTTAAGGAGCCCGTGCATTCCCTTGAGCGTTGCATCAACCGGGTTGAACACCCCTGTCTCATCGATGTGCGTTGCAAAGAACGGGATCGGCACAGACGGCACCATCGGTACCACACCCACATTGCAAAGCAGCATCCTGAGCTCCTGCGTGGAGCGGAGCCCGCCCGATATGCCACCGTAACTCACAACTGCGGCCGGCTTGGTGTTCCATTCTTTGCTCAGGTACTGAATTGCATTCACGATCGATGCCGGCACGAAGTAGTCGTACTCAGGCGTTACAAAAACAAACGCATCTGCTTCATCAGCGATCCGGCTCCACCGCTTGGTGTGCTCATGCTCGTACTTCTGGAAGCGCGGGTGGTTCGGCTCATCCATCATCGGCAGGTCGAGTTCCGCCAGATCAACGAACTCAACGTCAAACCGTCCGTCTTCCTTAATGAACTGCTCTGCCCAGCGGGCGACGGGAAGTCCTACGCGCCCCTTGCGGGTGGCGCCAAAAATAATCTTCAGTTTATACGACAAGTGTAGTTCTCTCAGTTGAAAACGGGGCCCGTAGGCCCCGCTTTGCTTATCTCTATTCGTTCCAGCTCTTTTCTCTACGCCTTTCCGTGCTGGTCGGCCATCATCTTCCGGATCGGTATAATCATCAGTGCGATCACAATCGTCGCACCAAAGAGGAAGAGTGATGTTGTTGTAAAGAGCTTGGGCATCTGATCCAGCTTCTCCGGATCCACATGACCGCCCACAAGGCCACCGATAAGATTACCAAGTGCGGATGCAAGGAACCAGATCCCCATCATCTGACCGACAAACTTGCGCGGTGAAAGCTTGGTCATTGAGCTGAGTCCGACAGGGCTCAGGCAGAGCTCACCCAGCGTCTGGAAGAAGTAGCTCCCGATGAGCCACCAGGGTGAAACCAGCATCGTGCCGCCGCTCGCTACAACCTTGTTGGCTGCGACGATCATAAGCAGGAAGCCAACACCCGCCAGTGCCAGACCCATCGCGAACTTGGTCGGGCTCGACAAGTCGATCCCACGCTTGGCCAACCCGACCCAGAGCGCAGCAAAGAGCGGTGCACACAGGATGATGAAGAATGAGTTGACCGACTGGAACCACGTCGCCGGAATAAGGAAGCTCCCCATCTGGCGGTCTGTGAAGTCGCGCGCGAACAAGTTGAGTGATGTCGGCGCCTGTTCAAAGGCAGACCAGAACACTGCCGCAAAGAGAAAGAGCACCACTATCACAAGCACGCGCTTCTTTTCGTCGCGTGTAATATTCCCGAAGGTGAAGACATAGCCAAAGAACACTACTGCCAACCCGACCAGCACAACGGTCATGTTCTGCCCGATCGCCGGTGCATTGAGCGTTACAGTACCCGTCGCCGCCAGGACAAAAACAAGCGCGATCAGCCCGAGTATCGTGAAGGTAACCAGCTTGACCTGCTGGACCTGCTTTGCATTTACTGCAGGATCGGGGTGTTTCGCGATCTGCATACCGATCGGGCCGAGTGTCTTCCTGCGTGTCCACAGAAAGACCACAAATCCGAAGAACATACCGACGCCAGCCGCACCAAAGCCAAGGTGCCAACCCACCGCTTCTCCAAGAAAGCCGGTGATAAGCTGTCCGAAGAACGCACCGACGTTGATGCCCATGTAGAAGATCGAGAAGCCGGCATCGCGACGCGCACCGCCTTCCGGATAGAGATCACCTACTATGGCGGAAATATTTGGCTTGAGGAGACCGGTACCGCAGACGATAAGGATCAAGCCGAGGAAGAAGAAGATCTTATCGGCACCAGGGCCTGCGAACCCTGAAAGACCGATGGACAGGTGTCCGCCGGTAATCAGTGCTGCACCGTAAAGAATGGCGCGTTGCAACCCGAGCCAGCGGTCGGCTATCCAACCACCTGGCAGCGACGCCACATACACGAAGGCGCCATAGATGCCCACAATTGCAGACGCGGTAGTTCTGTCAAAACCAAAGCCGCCCTCGGCGAGCGCGGCGGCCATGAACAGTACAAGAAGCGGGCGCAGTCCATAGTAGGAAAAGCGCTCCCACATCTCGGTGAAGAAGAGCGTCGCCAGACCGCGCGGGTGACCGAAGAAGCCGCGGTTACCTACATAGGGCTGGAGCTCCGGGGTAATCACCACGTCTGACGGGGAATGGCCAACAGCAGCCGCTTCCGGTGTGGAAAATTCAGAATTCTGATCGTCGACCATCGGGTAGTCGGATAGAGGGCGGGAATACTGACAGTGATTACTGCCAACTGATGTTCAGCTTGCGATTATACCCGGTTGACGTGCCCCCGCGATAGGGGCAGCGGCCTACACGCTGTTAATTCTTCCGGTGGGAGGCTGTAATCACCGATTTGAGCCCGCCACGCACGTTGAAATCGCCTACCACGGTAATGCTCCGCGGCGAGCAGGCAGCCACCAGATCGTCCAGAATCCGGTTCACAGCGCGCTCATAGAAAATCCCATCGTTCCGGTAGCTCCAGAAATAGAGCTTGAGACTCTTGAGCTCCAGACACATCTCGTCCGGGACGTAGGTGATCCGGATGGTCGCAAAATCGGGTGCGCCACCCTCCAGCAGCGTCAGATCCTGCGCGTCAGACTCGATCCCGCCAAGCGGGCAAAGCGAGGTGAACTCCGCAGTCTCCATGAAAATTTCGTAGTCGCGATCGGCATACGGATTCGCGAACGTTTCCAGCAGTTCAGGTTTTGGCATCAGTTTTCCCGCAGCTTCCTGGACCACTCCTCCAGAAGCGTACGTTCATCCAGTGTAAGACTCTCAATACCCTTGGCGGCGATTTTATCGAGGACAGCGTCTACGGCAGAGGCACCAGTGGCAGCCCGGACAACCGGTGCCACACTCTGACGCGGCGTTGTCCGTGCACGCGCGGTCGCGGCCTTGCTCTGCGCTACGATATCGTCAGGGTCACGCACCTGACGCTCGCGCGAACGCTGCTGATTGCCGCGCGGTATCGGGCGCGGCGCTTCGTCGCCATAATCGGGGGCCGGTGAAATCCGCTTGCGCAGTCGGTCGATGCTCCCACTGCCAGGGGCACGCAGATACACCCACGCACCGGCCATTCCACCGAAGTGCGCTGCGTACGCGGTACCACCCATGTTCCCGGAATCAAGGAACGTCATCGCGATGTTGATGAAAGCCATGAATGCCACCAGCCATCGCACCTTCATCGGCACCACACCAAAGAACAACACTTCGTCATCCGGCCACTTGGAGGCATACGCTACCGCGACACCCAGTATCGCAGCAGACGCGCCAACCAGAACACTCACCTGGGCCTGGAACATGTAGTGGAAAAGCCAGCCGGTGAAGCCGCACCAGACATAGAACCACGTAAACGCGCGTGTCCCCCACGCCCGCTCAACACGCGGCCCGAACAGCCACAGCGTCCACATGTTCACGCCAAGATGCAGTATCCCGCCGTGCACGAACATGTACGTGAAGATCGTCCAGTAAGCGTTCGACTCCACATCGCCCGGTGAGTAGCCCAGCATCCGCACCATATTGCGGTCGCCGATAAGCGTTGCCTGCACGAAGTACACGCCGATGCACAGGCCGATAAGCCAATACACGGCGTTGTTTGAACGCGTCTGCTCAAATTCTTCGTACGGTTGCGTCATCTCACTCTGTTCGGGGTCCTGCCGGTGCCGGTGCAAGCGCCAATTGCACAATGCGTTCACACAGCGCGGGAAACAAGACGCCAACCGCAGCCGCGCCCTGTGGGATGAGACTGGTCGGCGTCATTCCCGGCAACGTGTTTGCTTCCAGACACCACGGCCGCCCTTCTGGGTCCAACCGGAAGTCAATTCGCGCGTATCCACCAAGTTTAAGGGCCTTAAACGCCTTGAGCGCCTGCTCACCCAACAACTTCGCCGTCTCCGGCTCAAGCTCTGCTACAAACTCGGCGGCCATACCGGGAGTGTACTTGCACTCATAATCGTAAAGCTCCTTGACGGGCTGGATCTCAATTGCCGGCAACGCCAGATCGCCCAGTATCCCCACCGTGAGCTCCCGACCCGGTACGAACCGCTCAATCATCACTTCATCATCAAAGCGGAACGCTTCGTCGATCGCGGGATTGATCTCTGATACCTCACGCACCAGCGTGAGCCCGACGGTGCTCCCCTGCTTGGACGGCTTGACGATAAGCGGCAGCCCCAGTGCCCTGGCGACCGCGGCTTCATCCATGCCACCGCGGTCCGCCATGATCCAGTCGGCGGTATATACACCAGCCGCGCGCATCACCACTTTCGAAAGCTGCTTGTCCATAGCCAGTGCGCTCGCCAGATGCCCGCTGCCTGTGTATGTCACGCCAGCCAGATCCAGCAGCGCCTGCACAGTGCCGTCTTCACCCTGACCGCCATGCAGTGCAAGGAAGACGCAATCGGCGCCTGTTATCTCCGGCAGCGTACCAAGCGTGGGTGAAAGTGAACGGCTCGCAAGAGCTGCAAGCTCCTCGAGCGATGGAGGCGTTACACCCACACCTGCATCGAGTATCCGCTTTTCATCGGCTTCTGAAAGCACACCCTCCGCAGGATCCACACACGTCACTTCATGTCCATTCCCGCGCAATGCTATCGCTATGCGCAACCCCGATGAAAGCGAAACATCACGCTCTGCCGAAACACCACCCAGTAATACTGTGATCTTCACGCTGTATTACCTGTGCATGAGGTATTCGAGTACATCAAAGCGCGTCACGATCCCCTGCACCATCCCTTCATGTCGGAGCAGCACAGCACGGTTTGACTTGGAGAGCAGCTTGGCGACGTTTTCGACAGACTGGTCATCGTCTACTACAGGGAACGGCTGATCCATGACATCGCCGACTGTTTTGTCGAGCACTGCTGCATCTGCAAGACTCGCTGTTGTGAGCTGCGATTCCGCAACGCTGCCGACGCAAACGTTGCCGTCCATTACCGGGAGCTGCGAAACATCGTGCAACGACATAAGACCTATGGCCTGACGCACAAGCATACCAGTGTTGGTGCTGACAAGTACAGGGGTCGGTGAACCTTTATCGCCAAGCACTGCACCGATGGAAGTGGGTGATGCATCGAGCAACTGGTTCTCACGCATCCATTCGTCGTTGTAGATCTTGGAGAGGTAGCGTTCTCCTGTATCGCAGAAGAAGGTGACGATGCATGCATCCGGGTCATCGATACGACGTGCGACATGCAGCGCTGCATGTGCGATAAGCCCGGTTGACCCGCCCACAAAGAGTCCTTCTTCGCGTGTCAGACGGCGCGCCATGTTGAATGCGTCCTTGTCGCTCACCGTCATGTAGTCGTCGATCACGCTGAGATCGAGAGTTGCAGGAACGCAGTCCTGTCCGACGCCTTCGACCTTGTACGGCGCACCCTTGGGTGAGCCTTCGCCTCTCGTGCGCCACTGGTCGGCGAGTACTGATCCCATCGGGTCGGCGGCGATGATCTGGATATTCGGGTTACGCGACTTGAGGTAGCGTCCGACACCGCTGATTGTGCCGCCTGTGCCTGCTGAAGCTACAAAGTGTGTGATGCGTCCTTCGGTCTGCTCCCAGATTTCCGGGCCGGTGGTAGCGACATGTGCGGCAGGGTTGGCGGGGTTCTCGAACTGTCCTGCCAACACAGCGCCCGGTGTTTCCCGTGCGATGCGCTTAGCGACCTGCACGTAGTTTTGCGGATGATCAGGCGGGACCGCAGTTGGAGTGATTATCACCTCGGCGCCAAAGGCACGCAGCAGTCGCACTTTCTCCTGCGACATTTTGTCGGGGAGTGTGAAGATGCAGTGATAGCCCTTGAGCGCAGCAGCGATTGCGAGTCCGACACCCGTGTTGCCGCTTGTGGCTTCGACGATGGTGCCGCCCGGTGCGAGCGTTCCTGCGCGTTCGTGCGCTTCGATCATCGGCATCCCGATCCGGTCTTTGACGCTGCCGCCCGGGTTGAAGAAATCCGCTTTGCCGTACACGGGGGTACGGATCCCCTTCGTGATACGCGAAAGCCGGATGAGTGGCGTCCACCCAATGGTTTCCAGTACGTCGTTGTAGGCGTGCCGGTGACGTTCATGCAGGCCGGCAGCGCTGTTCTGGATTCCAGCAGCGGTCGAGGTCATGGATGGGTAAATGGATGGGTAAATTGAAAGTTCGGAACAGCTGGGTATATCGGAATGTACCATTGGGACTTCACCTTTGAGCCCTGTCTGGCGTTATCATCCGGAACACGACTTTGTCGACGGATATTGTTCAATGCCGGTTACAGCCGGCCCGCCATAAACGCCCGATGAATCCAGCGCGCGCATCCAGCTTTCTGATTGCACTTCTTGCGGTTGTCTCGTGCCGGGGTAAGGATCCCGTCAGCCCGGGGCAGTCGCCGCCTGCATTTTCGATTTCCAGGACCGCCGGCGACGCGCAGACCGGGGTTGTGGCGGCGACGCTCCCCCTCAGGCTCACAGTCCGCGTCCTCGATACAGAAAACAAGCCGCTGGCGAACGCGCGGGTGACCTGGGAGGCCGGAAGCAGCTCGGGTTCCGTCTCGCCCAGCGCTTCTGTTACCAACTCCAATGGCGAAACCAGTGCGCAGTGGACACTGGGCACGGTGGCAGGAGCCGCGCGGGTGACAGCGCAGGTCGGCGGCGTCACTCCGGTGACTTTTTCGGCCACCGTGCTGCCAGGGCCGGTCGATCAGATCGTTTCGCTCCCGGATATCCTTACGATGGGAGTGGGTGATACGCTCCGGATCAGGTCGGTTTTGAGAGATCGCTACGGAAACGATGTCACAGGCTCTGCGGTTACGTACAGGTCGTCGAATCAGACGGTTGCCACGGTGATTGCGGGCGGGCGGATCAGTGCACTGGCACCAGGGAATGCGCTTATTATCGCGTCTGCTGAAGCGCTTGCGGATACAGTGCCGCTTACCGTAACGGCAGCGGGTGCTTCACCTTGCGGTTCGACTGCGGTTACGTCGCTTGCGGTTGGCCAGCTGTTTTATCCTGTAGCCGGCGACCAGAGCACACGTGTCTGCCTGAGCGCGCCATCCGGGCAGAGCGCAGACTATGGGCTGGTGGTTGTGTCGTCCAAGGCGGCTTTCAATTCGACACTGATTGCTGATCTTTACGGACTGGGTATCGACGGCCCGGTTTCACACAATGAGTCTGCGGAGCAGTTGCCAACAGTATCGCCTGCCGGCCTTTTCATGGACGCACCGCAGATCGACCGGCGCGCGGAGCTGGAGCTCAGGTTGCGTGAACGGCGTGAACTCGCGGGGCTTACTGATGCAGCGCGTGCGCAATATGCAGAGACGCGGCGACTCGCTGCTGCAATGGAGCCCAAAGTTGTGAATGTCGGCGATATCATGCGGCTTAACGCGAACCCGTATTCTGCATGCGACAATCCGGATACGAGGGTCGGTCGGGTGGCGGCGGTCGGCACCAAGTCGATTATTGTAGCAGACACCGCCAACCCGTCTGGTGGATACACTGATCTGGAATACAGGCAGGTGGCTGCAACGTTTGATACGCTGATATATCCGCTGGTTGTGGATGCCTTCGGTGCACTAACCGATGTAAGCAACTACGGCAAGATCATTCTGTTCTATACGCGTGCGGTCAACGCACTGACGCCGTCTTCTGCCGGGTACATAATCGGTGGCTTCTTCTTCGCACGCGATCTGTACCCAACGTCTGCGGCGAGCGGGCTTCCCGGATGTCAGGCTTCGAATCACGCTGAGATGTTTTATCTGCTTGTGCCGGACCCGGGAGGTTCCATCAATTCCAATCCGCGCAGCAAGGAAACGGTTTCGCGACTCAACCTCGGCACTGTGGCGCACGAGTTTCAGCATCTGATTAACTCATCGCGCCGGTTATACATAAACACCGGTGCAGCGCCCGCCGAAGAGACATGGCTTGATGAAGGGCTTTCACATCTTGCTGAAGAGCTGCTGTATCTGAGGCTTGCGGGATACACAACGCGTCAGAACCTTGGTATTCAGGATGTAGCAGGGAGTCCGGCCCGGAGCGCTGATTTCTCGGCATATGGAATACAGAACTTCGGGCGGTTGTACGAGTTTCTCAGGAACCCTGAAGTGAACTCGCCATACGCACCGAACGATTCACTTGCAACGCGTGGCGCGACATGGAGCTTCCTGCGGTATGCAGCATCGCGTCAGGGTGTTTCCGGTGAGTCTCAGTTCCTGCACAGTCTTGTGAACTCAAAGACAACCGGCCATGCGAATCTGGCTGCTGTGATACCATCGCTCAGTGAATATCTGCGCGACTGGTCGCTGTCGAATATGGCAGACGATTATTCTGTCGGCGTGATGACAGTGTTGAGTAATCAGTACATCAATCCGGCGTGGAACTTCCGCAGTATATTCCCTGCGCTCCGCATCGGTGGTCAGGCACTCGGCTCATACCCACTGGGCTCGAGGATGCTGTTCAACAACACACCGCAGCGCATAGTGCTGCCGGGTGGAGCAACGAGTTACGTGCGGTTCAGTGTACCCGCGGCGCGCCAGGGAGTTGTATCGCTTTCGTCGAATGGTGCAAAGCTGCCGCCGGATGCACTGATCGGAGTTGTGAGGCTGCAGTAAAGAGGCGGTGGGCTACCGCATGCGACTGACTTCTTCGGGAATCGGATAGACGACAATTCCGGGGAGCGGATCGTCCCTTATAGCGTAGAGGTGACGCCCTGCTGGATCGATTGCGATATCCAGGACGTCTGCATCAAGCGCGAGTACCGCCAGCAGCCGTCCTGCCCATGAGAAGACGTGGACATGGCGTGCAAACCCTGACTGTGTTTTGTAGTCGCCATAGCGCCGGCCGGAGAAGAGAGCATAAACCTGCGAATCCGTGTGGGCGATACCCGTGTAACCGTCGCGCATATCAGGTGGCGAGGCTATGTAGGGATCGCCTCCCTTGTTGGAAACAACGAATACCGGTTCGAAACCAAATGGACGTTCGGCGTTCCCAGTGCGTCTCCCCGAGTTATCGTAGAACTCAACCCGGTCGCTGTATCCCGTTGCCAATACGATTCTATTCGGACCTGCGGCTGAGATCTTTGTGGGATAGGCCTGATGGCGTACGAAGTCAGGGAGTTTCGTGTCTCCCAGAAGCATGCGTCCGCGTGACGACCTTTGACGACCGGTTGAATCGTAAACGGCAAACATTCCATCGCGCACGAATCCGGTGGCCGGCAAAGTCCCGTCAGTCAACCAAAGCATGCTGTTGAGCTCGGTTCCGCCTGCCAGTTGAAACGAATGGCCCGGGGTGTAGCGCCCATCAGGGAAGTCGCGGTCAGGATCGATGCGTGTCATCCGGCGCAAAGATGCATCGAAAATCCAGAACTCTTTGGGATTAAGACCTTTGACTATGCTCCACGGGGCCTGGAACTCACCGGGTCCACTCCCTTGCCTGCCGAACCGGTGTATAGTCCTGCCGGTCTCTGCATCGAGCATATGCACCATCAGATCTGCACCGCGGTCAATCACCACCAATTTCCCATTGATGTATTCCACAGCGTTCGGCCGGTAGAAATTATCCGGATCTCCAATTGCGCGACCGGTGAGCTTCAGGACCGGCACCTTGTAACGATCCAGCAGCGGAGCAGACTGAGCTGTGGCGCTTCCGTGAGCCACAATTGCGGCCAGTGCGCAGAGTGCGAGTCGCCTGGGCTTAGAGATGAAGAATCGTGGAGCCCTCATTTTAACCGGAATGTCAGGTAGGAAGGGAAGTGATTGCCTCGTGTGAAAGTACCGGGAGATGCGGCTTTTCGCGCTGACTGGCACACAGAGAGCGATGGAGCTGCAAAGGAATGCCGGGGTATTACCAACGCCTGTTGATAATGCTACCTTAGCACCAAGCTGGGTTACTTCTGTTTGGAGAACCCGGGTACCGTACCCACTTTGAGGTCGTGTACTGATGCAAAAGAATATCGTCACGCGATACCTGACCGCACCTGCTCTCGCTGTTGTCCTTGCAGCTGCGCCCATCTTCGCTCAAAGCAAGCCATTGCTCAGGGCAGTGTACCTGCAGGGTGGTGCCGGTCGTGCCACACTCACCGAGAGTGCCAATTACCCAACTGTGACTATGGGTTCGGTACCGAGCTTTACGGCCTCACTGGGAATCGAAATGCGGGCGACAGAGCGGTTGAATGTCGCTCTTGAGGGTGGGTCTGAGAATCGTGGATCGATCCTAACGGATAACGGGTATGGGAGCGTGCGCCTCAGGACGGCCTTCTGGCAGGCTTCCGTACTCGGCCGACTTAACCTCTCGCCCCGAGCCGGTTTTCAGATATCACCGCAGGCAGGGCTGGAACGGGGGATGATTACACTGCATGACTTCGTCGATAACGAAAAAGGTGTTATTCTCGGCCAGGCACCTACCAATTCGCGCGAAACCAATGCGCTGATCGGTGCACGTATCAATCACGCCAGACTGCGAAGATGGTCTCTCGACTTGCGGTATAAATACGCACTCACGGAATCGTCGGCAGCCGCTAATGAGGATTTCCGTAACAGGTCCTGGATTGTCCAACTGCGTTTCGACTTCCTCCACCGCTGACTGCGCCCGGATTCGTCTCCCCGTAATCCGGGTCGCAGCGTTGCTTACAAACCACACGCGCTAGGTTCCAGATTGCCGCCTGTGCGCCCGGGCAGTCTCGAAAATGCCATACCACCACAGACCAATACCCACGAGCATTACGGTGGGTATCAGCATACGGTAGGCTGCGCGCAGTAAAGGCGGCATGGAAGGGTCCATCATAGTGGATCCTTCCATCAGGAACGGAAGCATGGTAACAAGCACAATGCCCCTCGCGATCTTCGCGTTTAAGCCGCGCTTCGCTCCAGCCCAGAATGCGAAAGCCGCCACTCCCAGAGACAGCACGTAAACCAACCAATCAGGTGTGTTATACATCGTAACTCCTGTTATAGGTTATCCACCCACCTGCTACCGCACCAGTTGCAACACCATCAGCTGCGTTGCCGCAGTGAAATCTCGAACAACCGGGGCCAGTTCTTGCCCGTAACAAATATACGGTCGTTTGCTTCATCCCACGCAATACCGTTCAGTACGTCCTCGTTCCCCGTGCGATCGAGCTGAGGGAGAATCCCCGCGAGATCCACCCAGCCCAGCACCTTACCGGTCTCCGGGTCGATACGGACGATCTGGTCCGACTGATAAACATTAGCCCAGATCTCACCCTTGATCCACTCAAGCTCATTGAGCTGCGTGACCGCTGTGCCGTTGTCGTTCACGCTGATCGAACGCTGCACATCGAATGTTGCGGGGTCGCGGAACCGGATCACCGCGGTGCCGTCGCTCATGATGAGTGATGTACCATCGGTTGTAAGACCCCACCCTTCACCCTGATAGGTGAACTCAGATTTGAGTTCGAAGGTGCGCCAGTCGTACACAAATGCGCGCTGAGTCTGCCAGGTGAGCTGATAGAGATTGTCGCCAAGGATGGCGATCCCTTCGCCAAAGTGCGGCACTCCCAGGTCGCGCTTCCTGATAACCCGGCCGGATGTCAGCTCCGTTTCACGTATCGAAGACCGGCCAACTTCACCCGTCCCTTCAAAGAGCCGACCGTCGTACCACACCAGCCCCTGCGTGTATGCAGTGGGGTCGTGTGGATAGCTGCGGACGGGGTCCGCGACATACCAGGGTGTGCGATTCGTCGGCTGAGCACGCGGCGCCACATCGGCGGTCCTGTCGGAGTTGCACGCTCCGTACGCGCTCCCTGCCAGCGCGAGGAGTGCAGTAGTGCCGAGCAGACGGGCACGGTGTGTAAAACGGCGGAAATTGCGCATGTGTCTAATTACCCCCAATCGACCCATTCGCGCAATTCACTGAACAAAGCAACCAGCTGCGCCATCTGATGGTTCGCATTGAGCCCGCTGGTGCTCGGCAGGACCCAGAGCGCAGTCTCCCCTATGGTCTCTTCCTGCAGCCCGATCGTCGCGCCCGGACGGCCAAAACCTACCCGGTAGGCACCGATCCCGACGAACGCGATGGCCTGTGGACGGTACTTGCGCGCCATCGCTTTGAGACGCTTGCTGCCGGTCTGGTACTCATGATTCTCAAGCGCGGACGCGGCAGCCGTTGCCCGCCGGACAAGGTTGGTGATCCCGACTCCCAGCTCCAGCAGCTGCCGCTCTTCCCACGGGTCAAATAGACGAGGCGTGAAGCCCGCCTGGTGCAGCACTGGCCAGAACCGGTTGCCCGGGCGCGCAAAGTGATGCCCCATCGCTGCCGTGTAAAGCCCGGGGTTGATGCCGCAGAACAACACCCGCAGCCCGGGCGCAACGAGATCCGGGAGCGTGCGATTGAGCGCCTGTTCGAGTTCGGCCTTGGTAGGACGCGGCGGACGTGTCGCGTTGGTCACGTTCGCTTGTGCTGACGACGCGGGTTCGGGGGACTCCGCCCGAGACTTTAGCGGCGCTGACGACTCCCTGGCCTTGCGGCCCCTGCGTTTCGGCACCTCAGCCCTGCGGATGGTCGCCAAGGAGCCCCTTGAGACGCTCCAGCGTTGCCAGCGCTTCGATGGGTGTCATCCGGTTGGGGTCGAGTGCACTGATTGCCGCACGCAACTCCGCGGCCACCGGGTCGCTGTCACCGGCACCACTGTCGGCAAAGAACCCGAGCTGCGAATCAGGAGTGCTACGCGAATTGAGTGGCCCTTTCCGCCGCGGCATCGGTACCGGTACTGCGTCACTCGTAAGACGCGACGCCATCTGCCCGCCCTCATCTTCCAGCAGCGCCAGCACTTCCTTGGCGCGCGTGATCACTTCGCGCGGCAGCCCCGCCAGACGACCCACTTCGATGCCGTAGGAACGATCTGCTCCGCCCGGTATCAGTCGATGCAAAAAGAGTATCTCGTCACCGGCTTCACGCACCGACACCGTGAAGTTACGCACAGCCGCAAGCTCATCTTCGAGCTGCGTCAGCTCATGATAGTGCGTTGCAAATACAGTCTTGCATCCGATCCTGTTGTGCAGATGCTCACTCACACTCCACGCGATCGATACGCCATCGTAGGTGCTTGTGCCGCGCCCGATCTCATCCAGAAGAACAAGCGATCTGCGCGTTGCTGTATGCAGGATCGCACTCGTCTCAGACATCTCGACCATGAACGTACTCTGCCCGCGCACCAGATTATCGCTGGCACCGACGCGCGTGAACAGTCGGTCTGTAACCGGCAGCTTCGCTTCCGTCGCTGGTACAAAGGAGCCGATCTGCGCCATTAGCTGGATCAGTCCGATCTGACGCAGAATGGTGCTCTTGCCTGCCATGTTGGGGCCGGTAAGTATCACCAGCCGGCCGGCTTCGGTCAGCTCCAGATCGTTCGGAATAAACTGTTCACGACGCATCATCCGTTCAACAACCGGGTGCCGACCGGCTTTGATCGTCATTGAAAAGCCATCGTGAAGCTCAGGACGTACATACCGCTCGGCGGCTGCGGTCTCTGCAAGCGATGCAAGTACATCCAGCAGCGCGACCCGGCGCGCAACGCGCTGCCAGCGCGCCACCTGCTCGCCTGCATAACTCCTCAGAGCTTCAAACAGTTCGCGTTCGCGTGTTTCAATTCGCTCTGCAGCTGTAAGGACTTTTTCCTCATACTCCTTGAGCGCGGGCGTTACATAGCGCTCGGCACCGGTCAGCGTCTGACGGCGCTGGTAGTCATCGGGAACCAGGTGCCGGTTCGCATTCGTGATCTCCAGGTAGTAGCCAAAGACACGGTTGTAGCCAACCTTGAGTGTCTGTATCCCTGTGCGCTCGCGTTCAGTTGCCTGAATCGTTGCAATCGCATCCTTCCCGCCATCGCGGAGCGTGCGCAATGAATCGAGCTCGGCATCGACACCTGTGGCAATCGTCGGGTCTTCACCGATAGCAAGCGGCGGACGTTCAACAAGCGTTGCTGCGATACGTTCGGCTACTTCCTGGCCGTTATCCCACTCAGCCGCGACTACCTCCAGCAGAGCTGTATGAGTCTCGTTCTGTGCCGCCTGCTGTGACTGCGCGTTGGCTGTAAGCGTTGCAACTGTTTGTTCGACAAGTGGCAGTCTGCTGAGTGAATCGCCGAGTGCTCGGATTTCACGCGGGGTGGCCCGTCCGGCCGCGGCTTTGCTTGCAAGGCGTTCGATGTCGCGCACACCGTCGAGCGCGTCACGCATTCGGGCGCGTGCTGTAGCGTTGTGGTGGAGTGTTGCGACGGCGTCGAGTCGTGCATCGATAGCGCTCCGTTCAACGAGCGGCGCCAACAGCCACTGACGAAGCAACCGTTCGCCCATCGGAGTGGACGTGCGATCGAGTACAGCGAGCAGCGTTCCGGAGGTATCAGTGCCGCGGAGCGATTCAATGAGCTCCAGGTTGCGCCGCGTCATTTCATCGAGCGGCATGGTGCTTTCACCGCGCTCAACGACTGGGCGCGTGAGATGCGGCAGCCCACCGGGCTGCAGGCGACGGAGATAGCGAAGGAGCGCACCTGCTGCCCCGACCGCTGCTGCATCGGTAGCACTTATCCCGAAGCCTTCGAGCCCCCGCGTATTGAACTGTCGCTCAAGTTCTGCGGCCGCCATTTCGGCGTCGAACTCCCATGCATCGCACTCGGTGACAAGTGCATCAGTGGGGAGACGGAGCACGGCAGCGAGCGACGCGGCTAAAGGTGCAGTGTGCGACGTGCCGGAGGGCCCGTGCGACGACCGGGTTTCTGGTGATGCGTCTGAAGACGTGTCAGGCGAGGTATCAGACGAGGCAAGGAGCACTTCGCGGGGTGCGAGACGTGCGATCATCGCGCCCGCGTCGGCGAGCGGTATGCGTGCCAATCGCAGCTCACCGGTGGAGAGATCGGCAGACGCGATACCGATTTCGTCGGGGCTTCCGTTTTTTGCAGTGTCGGAGGCGCGTGCGACAGCGGTGACATAGTTGGCCTGCGCACCATCGAGCATTTCATCCGAAAAGACAGCGCCGGGAGTGATAGTTTCGATCACTTCCCGTTTGACCAGTGTCTTTGTGAGCTTCGGATCTTCGACCTGTTCGCAGACTGCAACGCGGTGTCCTTTACCTACCAGTCGGCGCAGGTATTCCTGTGCTGCCTTGACGGGCACACCTGCGAGCGGCACTTCGGCAGCGCCGCCGTTGTTGCGGGAGGTGAGTGTCAGGCCGAGTTCGCGGGAAGCGACTTTGGCATCATCGTAGAACATTTCATAGAAGTCACCCATCCTGAAAAAGAGGATGGCGCCGGGGTTCTGCGATTTGATTTCACGGTACTGCTGCATGAGTGGCGTAGCGCTACCGCCGCCGGCTGGTGCGCGTGCAGTCATGGCTCGAGCTCCGCGATGAAGCCGTTGAGTCCGCGCTTAATGTATGATTGCAGTACTGTGTTGGCTTCAGCGCGTGTGCGGAAATATCCGGTGCGTACGCGGAAGGGGTTTTCGGTGCCATCCACGCGTGCATCGATGTTTAGACCTGCGAGCCGTTTCACCATGTCGTCAGCGTCGGCTTTGCGTGCGTATGCGGCGAGCTGTACGGAGAAGCGCGCTCCGGCAGCGGTGGTGTTAGCGGCAGCTGTGCCGGTGTTTGTATTCCGTGCGGTGTTGCCGGCGGCGGTATTACCGGTGGCGCTGTTACCAGACGCGGTGTTGCGCGCTGCGGTGTTACCTGCCGAGTTACCTGCCGAGTTACCTGCGGTGATCGTGGCATTTGCGCCACCTGGGGGTGTACAGCGCGCGTTCAGTTCGTCCAGCTGCAATTTCACTTCGCCGATCAGTTCTGCTGCCGGCATTGCAGCGAGTGCAGCGCAACCGTTGCTGCTGTTGTTTTCGGCGAACCAGCTACGTGCAACAAGGAGCTGCGCACGCGGCTTACCAGCAGACTCTGCGTGTTCCAGTAACAACCGCTCCGCGTATTGCCGTGCCGATTCCTGCTTTCCACGCAGCGCTTCAAGTTCTGCAAGCCTGAGGAGTGCATCGCCTGCACGCACATTGAGCGGCGACTCCACGATGAGTCGTCGCCAGTCGCGTTCAGCGTCGGCCAGGTTTTCGGCCATCGCACCCCGCCAGTTCAGTACTTCGGCGAATTCCGGAGTGCCGGGCTGGAGTGCTGTAACCAGCGAGTCCATAGTGTTCCGGGCCGCACTCCCGTTGCCGTTGTCCAGGAGCGTGCGTGCGCGTTCAATAGCGCTTGCAACTGCTGGCCTCATCGGGTTCTGCGCATCAAGCTGGCTGCGCGGTACGAAAGCCAGTGCGGCACACAGAACGGTAGAGATCAGTGTACCCTGCCTCATGCAGCCTTCCGCCGACGCGCGCCCGGTGTGCAAAGCGCAAGAACAAGTGAGAGCACAATCTGATCTGGTCTCGAAACAGTTGTTTCCTTGAGTGCGATATCCGCTTCAAGGAGAAGCTTGAGTGCTTCTTCGCAATCGGCAGCAGACCAGAGGTCAATAACTTTGGTCCAGAGTGAAGCAGCTTCACCCCACGGCCTGCCCGGAAAAACACCGGTGCTTTTAAGGAAACCAAAGTACTCACCGGAGAGACGGTTGAGCGGAACACCCGCATCGCGGCGCGCGCGCCCGTAGCTGAGTGCCAGCGCCTGCGAACCAAGAAATATCACAACCTGAACCGCTGTCACCTTGGGTTGCAGGAGTATGTGTTCAACAAGCGATACAGCTTGAGGTGCGTCGCGGTGCGCAACTGCATCGATGAGATCAGTAAGCGTTTCACCACGCTGAACACCGACTACCGCGGAAACAATATCTGCTGTAATTGTTGCCGGCGTATCAGTGTCTGGTGTACCAGTGTCGCCGCTGCTTTCCTTAAACCCCATGAGATAGCTCGCACATTTATCCAGCTCTGAAGAAAGCAGATGGAGATCGTTCCCCACACCACGCTGCAGCAAGACCGTTGCTTCTTCACTTACTTCGAGTGAATGCACAGTCGATGCATGATGAGCTATCCACCGTCTCACGCGTTCAGGAGTGAGCGGTTCGAAGTGGAGGTTCTCTGTGGACTTTTCGAGGGCTGCATCGGCTTTGGCGCCAGCTGGATTAACCAGTAGCAAAAGCGTATCGGGTGCCGGCCGTTTGAGATAGAGGTCGAGTTGCGCACGTGCGGCTTTCTTAAGCAGCCCGACATCGCGGATTACAAATGCGCGTCGTTCAGCAAGCATCGGAGGTGTTGCCAGCAGACTCGCAATTGTTTCCGCGTCCAGTTCATTGCCGCGCCGGGTTTCAAAATTGAAATCGCGGGTGGAAGGATCTATGGCTGCTTCTACAAGCGCTGTAACGGCCGCGTCCTTCAGAAAATCATCATCGCCATGCAGGAACCAGACAGGCGCGAATGTGCGCGACTGTATCGCGTTTTGTACGGCCCTCTGCGGTGATGCAGAGGGAGTTGGTGACTGTCGGGTCTTGCGGGGCGTAGCGGCCATTTGTGTAAGCTAACGTGAGCAAACGTAAGCTGACGCCTCTCTTGCGGTGCTGCCTGGTGCTACTCGGTCAGCCCGTACGAAGCGTTGATAAGATGTGTGGGCATTTCATCGAGAATCATTGTAGCCGGCCAGACCGGATTACCGGTGGCCATGGCCTGCATCAGAGCGGGCGACACCGGTGACACTCGGCGTTGCTGCTGTGTTTTGGTGACCAGCGGCGCCGACTGCACGGCGATTACCGGCTGCACCGCAGTTTGAGAAGCGCCTGTTGGTGTCATTCCCTGCCACAGAACCACACCCGCAACCAATCCTGCTGCAACTGCTGCTGCCAGTACACGCGTTGCAAGCAGCGATGAGTTGTGCGCGGGAGCAGCGGCTTCCTTCTTGCATTCTGCCAGTCGCATCCGCAAACGCCCCTCAAAGCCTTCGGAAAGGCCGAGTGAGGGGATGTTGCGTGCCAGCATCAGTGACCTGCGCATCATTGTGTCATGCGCGGCGCATGCGTCACAAAGAAGAAGGTGCTGCTGTGCAGCCGTCATGTCGTCGCCACTCAGCGTATCATCGAGATACGCGAGGTGGAGTTTTCTGAAGCGTCTGCAATCCATCGTTGAAAGTTATTGAATAGTGCAACCGGACGTGGTCCCGGCAGCTGAAGCGAGGTACCCTGTGGTTTGTCCGTGGTTCCGGAGGGTGGATTTGTGAAGCTACTGCCGGGTAACGAAATGCAGAAGCGCCCCCCGTCGTCCGCCGGAGGGCGCTTTTCTTTTCCCGGAGCCCCAGGGGGCGCCAGTGGTTTAAAGTGTTGACTTGAAACGAGCCCGAAGACGAGCCCCGAGACGTGTTACGATAGGTGTTACGAGACGTGTCAGCGAACCAGTGGTGCGACTATCTCAGCGAAGGCGTTGCGGGCCCGGTTGAGGCGCGATTTCACCGTACCCAGGTTGACCCCGGTAATTTCAGCGATCTCTTCGTACGACTTCCCTTCCAGCTCGCGCAGCACGAACACTTCGCGGTGATGTGCCGGTAGCATGGCGACAGATTTCTCGACCATCTCGCGCAGGTGACGCTTCCTGAAAAGGTCGTCGGCGCGCGAATTGAGGTCCTCGAACTGGAGCGGCCGATCCTCGTCCTCGAACTTCGCCTTGATTGTCTGGAAGAGCACCAGCGGGCTGCGTGACCGGTTACGGAGCTCGTTCTTGGCCAGGTTCGACGCGATCGTATAGATCCATGTCGAGAACTTCTTCGATCGGTCAAAACGACCGATGTGTCTGTAGACCCTTATGAAGACTTCCTGGACCAGGTCTTCTGCGCGTTCGCGGTCGCCGACGGTGCGGTAGATGAAGTTGAGGAGGCGGCGTTGGTAGCGTTCGACGAGTTCATCGAAGGCGCGTTCTTCGCCCTGGAGGAAAGCGGACACCACGTCTCCGTCTTCGAGTGCCCGCAGGCGCTCACGTACCGGGATGCCCTTGGGCTCTCTGGTTTGCAGCAGTTGTGCAAGTTCGGCCATGGTCGTGTCCTCCTGGTAAAGCTTCAGTGTCACGGGTCGATGCCCGCGGCGGCGCTTGAATAAACCGGCCGATCCGGCTCACCCTGCGCCCTGCGACATGGAACAAGTGCACGGGTCGTGCCGTAGTTCGGGGCAGCGGGCAGAAAATGCTAACCTGTTACCCTACAATACTTTACGAATTAGCGCCCTTTAATACACTACGGACCGGGCTGTTCCCAGGTTCCAGTTGTTCCAATATTTAGGACACATTTAGTGGACAATTGGTTGCTTAATTGCTGTTTTCGGCTGGCTTTTTGTGCTACGGCCGCCAGAATTGCGCAGCGTACATAAGGCCGAGTGCCGTTTTGGCGTCCTGAATTATGCCGGTGCGTACCATTTCCAGCGCGTTTGACAGCGGGGTGGGGACAAGTTCCAGGAACTCATCCGCGCCCAGGTGGGGCTGGCCGGCGGTTAAGTCGGTGGCCAGAAAGAGGTGGATCTGTTCGTCGGTGAAGCCGGGTGTTGTGTACATCGAGAAAAGCGGCTCCAAGCGGCCGGCGCGATAGCCAGTTTCTTCTGCCAGCTCGCGGAGCGCGCACTCCGCGGGCGCTTCACCCGGGTCCAGCTTGCCGGCAGGGATTTCGTACATGTAGCCATCGGCGGCGTACCGGTACTGGCGGATCAGGAGGACCAGCGGGTCGGGGTCGGCTTTCCCAGAAGACGTTGCGGCGCCGGCATCAAGGAACGCCACGATCGCACTGGCACCCGGGTGCCGGATCATTTCGAGGGTACCCACGGAGCCGTCCGGGAAGCGCACTTCATCCACATCCAGCGAGATCGCCCGCCCGGTGTAGACCCGCTGACCGCCTACCTTGCCCGGTGGTGGGGGCGCGGTCGGGGGCGCGGTCGGGGGCGCGGGTGCGGGTGCTTCAGGGTCGGTCACCCGCGGGCTCCTGATGCTGATTTCTTAGCGGACTTCTTAGCGGCTTTCCTAGCGGATTTCTTGGCAGACTTCCCGGCGGTTTTCTTTACTGCTTTCTTCGCAGACTTCTTCGCGCTCTTCTTAGCCGCCTTTTTTACCACTTTTTTAGCGCCCTTCTTCGCCACCTTCTTACGCGGCTTGCGTGGCTTCTTCACATCGTTACCTGCGAGCCACTCCTTTACCGTGGCTTTCAGGTAGCGAGGCACGCGCAGTATCGTACCCCGGCACTTTGCCGATCCGCAACGACACTGGTAATACCGCACGTCCTCGGGCTCATATTCATCGTCCCACTCGAATCTGTAATCGTACGTGATCTCCTCGTCCGCACGGATCGTACGCAGCGCTTCTATCCAGATCCGGTCGTCCTCAATCACCGACTCCGCGTTCGGCTCGCACGAGTGATTGATAAACCTGGCGTCGCTCCCCTTCCGACGCGCGTCGATCACAGTATCATCGTCCAGAACAAACAGAAACGTATGATGACGAGCCTTCGTCTCATCATACCTGCTGTCCGCTTCCTCATGCGTTATCTCTTCGCCCGTGTACTCGGCGAAACGCTGACCTTTGCGGATCGTTCGTGTCGCAAATGCACCGCGTCCCTGGATAACAGAACGACGGATTTCAAACGGTGGAACCTTTGGTGGCACGGCAAGATAAGGATTCAGGATTATTCAACAGTGCGGCAGAGCAACGCCATCTGCCGGAAGCAGTGGACCCTATAACGGGAGCCACTGCAACGGATATCGTCAGGCGGTGCTGTTGTCGTACGATGCAGCATCGTACACAGTAACGGCACCGATACCCAACTCTTCCAGCGGGCCCCGGACGGCAGATGCGTCACCTACCACAACGACCTGCAGTCGGTTCGGGTCCAGATGCGCGCGCGCTACACGCAACACATCCTGCGCCGTTACTGCACGTACGTTTTTGCGATAGCTGTCAAAGTAATCAGATGGCAGATGGAATATCTCCAGATTTGCAAGACCACCCGCTACAGCTGCTGTCGTTTCAAAGCGGATAGGGAAAACGCCATCCAGATAACTCACCGCCAGCGAAAGCTCAGCTTCAGAGACCTCAGCTTCCCGAATGCGGTTGAATTCCTTCACAATCTCACGCACAGCGTCTGCTGTAACGCCCGTTTCCACAGCCGTTGAAATCTCGAACGGGCTGGGTGCGCGACGCCAACCGAACGCGGAGTGCGCGCCGTATGTGAACGCATGCTCTTCACGGAGATTCAGATTCAGACGCGATGAGAAAAGGCCGCCCAGAATCGCGTTCATAACCACGATCGGGAAGTAGTCCTCATGCAGCCGCGGCACAGAAACATGCCCCGCACGGATCTCAGATTGCGGAGCATCGGCCTTGTCGATGAGATGCACACGCGGCTCTGCATACCGCTGCCTTGCATGCGGGTCATTCACATGCAGATCACCCTCGGCCCAGTCGCCGAAGCAGCGCTCTGCAAGCGCCAGCCCGTCTGATACCGTTATATCACCGACAATCATCAGCGTGATATTCGACGGCGTGAAGAGCGCGCGATGATGGTCCACGAGCAAATCGCGGTTAAGCCGCATAATCGATGTCTCGTCGCCTCCGGAAAGCCTGGCAAAGCGGGAACCGGGCTCATACAGCACTCTTGAGAAATAGACGTCCGCCAGCCCGCGCGGTTCGGCTTTAAGTTGCGCCAGATCCGCCAGACGTTCCTGACGCAAGCGGTCCAGCTCACTTTCCGGAAACGCAGGACGTCTGAGTACATCCGCGAGCACGTCGAAGGCATCACCCACGCGCGATGACAACGAGGTGAGATGAATTACAGCGGAATCCCAATCAGCACCCGAGTTAAGCGTAGTGCCCAGCAGCTCAAGGCGCTCCGCGAGCACCAGGGCATCCATGGATTCGGTCCCCTCTTCCAGGGCATGCATCGTAAGCGTTGCAAGCCCTTCGTAGCCATCCGGGTCACGCGTTGAGCCGGCGTCGACTACGGCGAGTGTTGTAACAACAGGAAGTGTCGGGATCGGCGCGATTGTTACGCGCAGCTGGTTCGACAACCTGTGCTGTTCGAAAGCCGGGAAGTTGTACGGGCGTGGCTCGCCGGCAGCGGGCCTTGGCAGAGCGGCGGGATATGTGTCCTTACTCATGCTGCGTTCCCCGCGTCCGATGCTTCAGAGTTGTTGCTGTTGTTGCTGTCACGCGGCACATACATAAGCAGCGCCCTGTTGTTACGACCCAGCGTTTCCTTTGCAAAGCGCGAAACCATCTCTGCTGTTACTGCGCTGTATTTCTCCACCTGTTTCCCTGCAAGCGTTGCATCATCGAAGTAAGTCGTAAAGCGGGAAAGCTGATCGGCCCTGTCGGCGACAGACTGAAGGCTTACGACATATGCTGTCTCAACCAGTGCAATGGCACGTGCCACTTCGCGTTCAGTAACGCCACCTTCCTGGATGCGATCGATCTCCTGCATCACTTCCTCCTCCAGCCGCTCCGGAGTGACACCGGGCATGCCGATTACATCCACAACAAGAAGATCCGACCCCTTGGACAGGTCCCATGTGAATGCAGATGCCTGCGACGCGATACGCTTTTCACGCACCAGTGAACGCTCGAGCCGGCTGTTGGCGCGCAAGCCCAGAATGGCAGCGGTTATGCTCGCCACATAGTAGCCTTCGCTTCCAAAGACGGGGCTTCTGCTCGCAACAAAGAGCCGCGGCAGCGCTACGTCGTCTTCCACTGTCTCCCTGAGCGTTGCACCGAATACCGGTGGCACTGACATATCGGGGAGCGACGGTCGGCCGCTGCCACGCGGGATCGGGCCAAAGTGCGCTTCGACAAGCTTAAGCGCGTCTGCTGTGGCAAAGTCGCCGGCGATTGTAAGGACAGCATTGTCGGGTGTGTACCAGGTGCGGAAGAAGTCGGCGACGTCTTCAAGTGAAGCATCACTCAGATGCTCCATCGAACCGATAAGCGAATGATGGAACGGATGCGATTCCGGGAAGCAGAGAGCGGGTAGCTTTTCCCACCAGGAGCCGTAAGGCTGATTGTCAACAGTCCAGCGGCGTTCATTCTTTACGACATCGCGCTGAGTGTCGAGTTTGGCCTGCGTCATCCCAGGTATCATGCGACCCATCCGGTCGGCTTCCAGCCAGAGCGCGAGTGCAAGCTGATTGGAGGGTACAGTTTCGTAGTAGTTGGTTCGGTCGAGCCAGGTTGAACCGTTCAGTGTACCGCCTGCCCGCTGCACCAGTTCGAAGTGCTCATTGGCTTCAACATTGGCGGACCCCTGAAAGAGCATGTGCTCAAAGAGATGCGCGAAACCTGTTCGGCCGGCCCGTTCGTTGGCGGACCCGACGTGATACCAGAGATTGACAGCCACAATAGGCGTGCTGTGATCCTCAGAGAGGACCACCCTCAGCCCATTAGAGAGTCGGTGAGTTGAAACCGGAATCTGCATCTACTGCGTTCAGAAAATGTTTGTGCTGCGGCGAGCTGGCATTACAGCTCCGTAACGTATCCATAACGTTCCACAACGTAAAAATCAGTTACTGCAATGATACTGCAATGATACTTCAGTGCTCACCGGTTGGCTTGGTGCCGGCCTCTGGTCCGACGGACATCCAGAGGCTGAGAAGTATATCCGCCGGCACTGCAAACGACTCTCTCACAGCGTACTCAAGTGCAAGCACCCGGTTCGCGGAAATAGGGCTGGTGGTAGTGGGCGCGGGTTGAGGTTTGAGGCTGTTGATTCTTGCCAGGATATCCAGCCTGAGCATGTGAAATGGGTCACTTACGAGCAGCACTCTGGGGTTTGGTACATCGCCGCCCCGTTTGTCTGAATGTATGACTGCTGCCGCAGCGCGCATCGATGCCAGCGTCGTGCGCCCTTCAACTTCCATCATAACAGCGGAATCCGGGACCCCGCGTTCGAGCATGTAGCGCCGTCCAACAGCGGCCTCTGTTTCGCTGTCGCCCGGGTGACGCCCGCCAGTGAGCATAACCACCGGCGCCCGCTTGTCGCGATAAAGTTGCAGCGCGTGATCAAGTCGCGCGCGCAGAACAGGCGACGGCCGGCCGCCGTAATGGGCAGCACCGAGTACAACAATAACGTCGGCGTTGGCGTCGTCCTGCCTGAGCGACCAAACAAGGGTCAACAGCAGACAGAACAGCCAGCCGGCTGCCACGAGAAGCAGAAATGACCGCAACAGCCGGAGCGATCTGCGCATATCAGAAGACTAATCGGCGCACCGGTTTGGAGCATGGGCGCACCGAACGTACCGGTCAGTATTCGCGGATCTCGCCCGGAGTCGGTGCGTCGGCGTCATACCCTTCGGCGTGCAACCGCTCAAGGAACGCATCCTGCGCGGCCGGTTCGCCATGCACCAGATGCACCTTCTGCTTCTTCCGTTGCCGTGTTGCACTGCGCCGTGTTGCACTGCGCGCCCGCTCTGCCTTGGCGCTTGCGTCCGCCGTTTCGGCCACGTCCGCGCCTTCGCTTCGTGCACGCTGACGCGCCGCAACAGCGCCACCGTCGCGCACAGCATTAAGCCAGTGCAGCAGTTCACCGCGGTCGCCGTGCGCGGAGTAGCCGTTCAGTATCTCAACAGACGCGGCGCGCTCGATTTCTTCGCCCAGCACTTTTACAACACTACGCTTTTCAACCAAGCGTCTGCCGAGTGTGTGTTCGGCCTGGAAACCGACGATGAGCACCGTGTTACGATGGTTGCCGAGTCCAAAGAGGAGGTGGTGCAGAATGCGCCCTGATTCGGCCATCCCGGACGCAGCGATAATCACCATCGGGCCCAGCGCCTGGTTGAGCGCTTTCGACTCTTCAACAGATTGCGTGAACCGCACCAGCGGAAAATCAAAGACGCTCGGAGTATTCCGGATCAGCTTTTCACTCCTGTCATATACCTCGGCGTGCATCCGGAAGACGGTCGTCGCATTGGATGCAAGCGGCGAGTCGATAATGATCGGGATCTGCGGGATCTTCTTCTCCCGATAAAGGACGTGGAGATCGTAGATGAGTTCCTGTGTGCGCCCGACGGCGAAGGAAGGGACGAGCACGCGTCCGCCGCGCGCCGCGGTATCTGCGATGATCTTGCCGAGTTGCTCTCTGGCATGCTCAACCGTATCGTGATCGCGGTTACCGTAGGTGGACTCCATCAGTACGACATCGGCGCCGCCGGCCGGCGGGTCAGGGTCGCGGATAATGGGCAAGCCGGCGCGTCCAACGTCACCGGAAAAGATCAGCCGTTTCTTTTTGCGGTGCTCCATCACCTCCAGTACGATGGACGCCGAGCCGAGCATGTGACCGGCGTCGGTGTATTGCGCGCGGATACCGGAGCAGACGTCGAACCAGTGTCCGTACGGGACGCCGACTATGAGATCCTGCGTCCTCGTGGCGTCGTCCATTGTGTAGAGCGGCTCGGCGTGTTCCTGACCGTGTCGCTCAAGGAAATCTGCGTCTTTCTCCTGAATGTGCGCGGAATCCGCGAGCATGACGGCACAGAGATCCCGGGTAGCCGGCGTTGACCAGATGGTGCGGTTGTAGCCGTGTCGCACAAGGAACGGCAGTCGTCCGGAGTGATCGATGTGCGCGTGCGAAAGGACGATCGCGTCGATGGAGTTGACGTCGATTGGAAGACGCACGTTCTTGTTGCGCGACTCCGTGCGATGCCCCTGGAAGAGGCCGCAGTCGAGCAGAATGGTTTTGCCAGCTGCCCGGATGATATGGCACGAACCGGTGACCTCCCGGGCTGCGCCTCTGAACTCAATCTGCATGGTGGTGAGATAAGTGTTGGGTTTCCGCCGCTTGCGTTGTCGCGTCCGGCTGTAAATGGAGCGGTAGATGGAACCGTAGATGGAACCGTGGATGGAAATTACAACCGGGGCTCGGTCAGGAACGCAAGTCAGGAACGCAAGTCAGGAACGCAAGTCAGGAACGCAAGTGGGGTAGTCAGGCGGCGGGATGAGGCTTACACTTGTTCCGGCTCTTCGCATCTGGCCGGTGTGACGGGAGAGAGTATTCTTCGCCTCAATCACCGGTTTGGGGATATCGGACCTTGCTGCGATCGGGATACATTGCAGCCGGTGGATTTCTGCTTCAGTATTCCTGGAGACGTTATCGGTACTCACTGAATATGATCATAAACCTCATCCCTGATTTCCTTACAATACTCGAAAGCGCAGATCGCGATGCAGCGTATCGTGCGTATTTCGAAAGGCATCGGGAACTGCTTACAGCGTATTGGGAGAACTACGTTGTCGAGCCGTATGGTCCGCACTTTGATGAGGTGGTAGAGAGTACGCTGCAGGCAAACCGTGATGATTTGCTGGAGACGCTTGAGAGCATCAGTATCATGGAGCTCGCCGAACTGGCAGAGCGTCAGGTTAATGCACTGCTTAATCCTGATGTTGAGTACGACATTGTACTGATGGTTGGTGTTGGTGCAGCCAACGCGGGTGAGCTGGTTGTAAATGGCCGCGGCGTGGCGTTTGTGTGTCTGGAGCACTTCACGGGTGTGAACAACCCCGACACGCAGGGGCTCGGGCTGGACGCTGAGCTTATTCCGATGTGGCTGGCGCATGAGCTGACGCACGTGATCCGGTACACATCGCCAACGAGCCGGAGTGAACTCCGCACACTCGTGGCGGAAGCAGGCGGTAACTACTCGTACTGGGAGACCGGGCGCCGTGCGTCGTTGCGCGAGCTGCTGATGAACGAAGGGCTTGCGGTGCAGGTATCGCGCGAGATCAGCCCTGGCCATGCCACATGGGAGTATTTCGGTTTCGGGCGCAAGCAGTACACTCGTATCCGCGAACTGGAGCCCGTGCTTCACCGCACAATGGAGCGGGACTTCGACAACACCGGCCTGGGTTTAAGGCTGCGCTATCTATCGGGCGGAATGAGTGATGACGCGCGTACGGCGGACCGGGTGGTAATGCCGGAGCGCGCGGGATATTTCGTGGGCGCGCGGATAGTGGAGCCCGCGATCCGCGCGCGGGGATTCCCGTGGGCGGTGCGAGCGAGCGCGCTGGAGATCGCAACGGGCGATGAGATTGTGGAGGAGCAGCCGCGGCTGAGGATCGTGCGGTAGGGGTGTGGGGGTGGTGTTGTGGCGCGGGGTGTGCCGCGGTCAGAGAGTATTGAGTGTTGGTTAATAGCTGAGTAGCGCGCGGTACGCGTGGGTTGCTGCTGAACTATCCGGGATTTCCGGAGAGTTGGTGTGTGATCTACCGGTGCGGCAAGCGACTCGCCGCTGGCCGCAGACCGCCTGTTGGTGGAGTCGCCACCGGAGACGTTCGCCTTCAGTCAACCCGCCGTTCGATAGGCTTGCTCTGGATCGTTGGGCTTGTCAGGCTGGGTCATGGCAATACGCCCAGCACGCAACAATGGACGAAGATAGTTCTGGCGCACCGTTTCAACGTTGCGTGACAACAATCGGGCCAGCTCCTCGGCCCTGTAGTGCCGATACGCGCAGAGCGCGACGACGACTTCGCGTATTTCTTTAGGAGGACGGCGTTGCCCGAGTCCCCCGACCCGGGCCGCCAGTTCCCCCGGCAACTCGTTCAGCAAGACACGCCTGGCGGCTTCGACTGCAGGATCAGGGTTGCTGGACAAACCCTCGGGGTTGCTGGACAAGCTTCGGAGGTTACTGGATAAGCTCTCATGGTTACTAGCTAAGCCTTTGAGGTTACTGGATAAGCCCTCATGGTTACTAGCTAAGCCTTTGAGGTTACTGGATAAGCCCTCGTCATCCCCCAGCATCCAGGCGGTGGGCTGATACCAAGTGGCCGAACCGCGGCCTTTTTGTTGAAGCAAGCCGGCGTCCCGCAGCTTCTTTAGACCGTGGCTGGCGGCAAGGGTGTCCACTTTGTTGATTTCCCGCCAAGTGGCGTTGTCCATGGCCCCAACCTCGCGCGCCACCACTAAGGCACGGGCTTCGACCTCGGTCAGATGCAGAGTCTTGAACCGGCCCAGCCAAGCCATGTCTTCCGGCCCGAGAAAGTGATGGAAGAACAGACGAATGACAAAGACATCGTTGCTACGATCTGACTCGAACAGCGGGGGAGCGAGCCCAGCCTGCGCGCACATCTCACGCATAACGCGCACGCCACTGCCCTTTGTTTCGGCAAATCGGGTGTCATATAACGCGGCGGCAAGCTTGGGGTTGCGCGGCATAGAGCCCGGTTCCCCCAGGTGCTCGGGCGATTTGAGCGAAAAACCTGGGTTGCGGATCTCCAGCCGATTGCTATAACGGATGATCTGCACCGGTGCATGGCTGCGGTAGTTGCGGTGCATCAGGGCGTTGACCACAGCTTCACGGATGACACGCAGCGGTATAACCGGATTGTCCTTCCGCTGGAGGTCGCCTTCGGCGAGACCGAAAGCCTTGGGCAGATCGTCGACAATGGCGGCCTGTACCCGACGAATGAGCCGGAACATGGGACCTCGAAGCTCGATGCTGTCGAAGCGATGCTCCGGATCCGGCACCCACTCGCGCCCCGGCACGCGGATGTAGTCCACCCGAGTCATGGGGAAGCTGCGGCGCAAGGCCACGGGTTTACCGAACAGCAACAAGCCTGCCACGGTCGGCCGCCACTCGCCACCTTCGTTCTGCCGTATGCAGCCGAGCGCCTGCAACAGGTCGTGTTCGGACCAATGCAGCTCTTCGGCATCCGGGTTAGCTTCGGTACGGGACTGACGGTAGTCAGCTATAGCCTCTGGTGCGAGATCGTCAAGCGTGGCACCTGAAACCAATCCTCCATCGAAGCTGTCGTATTGCCGGGCTTGGTACAGCGCGAGCAAGTCATCGTCTGTACAGTGCTGGTCGGTGCTGCCTATACGCCGGAAGGCGCCACGTGGGAGTCCTTGGGACTTGAGGTAGACGGGCTTGTCCTGGGCAGCAGCTTCGGGCACGTAGACCATGATGACGGCCTTGTCGTCGATAGCCTCCGTTCGAATATCCAGACGCAGCGGGTAGTTAAACATGCTGGCCGCCTTGCTGGCTAAATCGGCGCTGAGCTTGTCCGCTTGTTCGACTCCTCGGACATCGTAGCTTGGAAGCTGAGTGGTTTCATCCCGTTCGACGCCGAGCAGCAACCAGCCACCGCCAAGACCGGGTTCGTTGGCGAAGGCACAGATGCTTTCCAGCAAAGACTTACCGACTTCGCTGGCTGACTTGGCCTCAATACGTTCGTTTTCGTCGAGTAAGTTGAGACGTTCCAGAAGCTCCATCACCGTCACTAGGTCACCTCTCGCAGGAAATAGCTGATGACGTCTTCCTTGAACGGGATGTTCTCAGAATGGCACCGTCATTGATACGCGGCAGCTTGCGGCTGTATACGCAGTAATCGGGCCAGCGGTCGATGATTTTCTTCTCGGCTTTCCAGTCCACTCCGAAGGGCAGCATGGCCAACAGGTAGTCGAAGCGGCGTAACACAGTGAACAGGAGCATCACCCGATCGTATTGTGGTGAACGATATGTGCCACGCAGCAGATCGGCGACGGACCAGATGAAGTTGGCTAGTTGCTGAAAACTGACACTCATGCATGCAACCACTGACACGGGGTGATTTCGGGCATAAATCTTATCCTTCAATTATGGCATGCCGGTTGCGAGTTGGATACGCGACAACTGCTCAAGCTCACCCGCAGAGCTCATGCGCCCTCGAAGGAATCAAATGGAAAGCGTAATTCCGGCAAGGTTGAAAAAGGGAAATGTCTGCTGAGCATGGCTTTGCCGCTACTCTTTTGCTGATCGAGCCCGTCCGGCTCGCAACTTCACTTCCCGACGCAGAACTCGCTGAACACTTTGTCGAGGATGTCGTTTACCGACACTGAGCCAATCACCGAGTCGAGCGCGGCGGTGGCCGCTTCCAGATGCACGGCTGCAATAACAGCCGGCAGCTCGCCCGCGGCCCATAGCTCGCCAAACGCAGCAACCTCGGCGCGCGCTTCGGCAAGCCCCAGGCGCTGACGCTCGCGCAGTACCACGAGCTGTTGGGTGGCGTAATGCGTGGCGTATTGCGTGGCGTGCTGAGTGGCGTGATGCGTGGCGTGATGCGTGGCGCCGCTACCGCCGCCGGCCGCGTCGCTCCAGGTGTCTGTGAGCAGCTGCACCATACGCGTAAGCAACCCGCCGAGCCCGTCGCCGCTCGTGGCGCTCACTTGCACCGTGTTGCCCGCGAGGCCCACGGGCGCGCCAGCGCCCATACCCGCCACCGCACCCGCTACCGCACCCGCACCGACACCACCACCCCGCAGGTCCGACTTGGTCTCAACCCGCAACACCGGTGCCGCCGTCCGCTCCTTAATCACCCTCTCTACCGCGTCGATATCCTCCGACCGCTCACCGCACGCCAACACCAACTCGGCGCTCGCGAGATACCGCGCGCTCACTTCGATACCCAGCTGCTCAATCGCGTCGTCCGTATCACGGAGCCCCGCGGTGTCCACCAGCCTCAGTGGGACACCCGGTGTGTCCAGCACAGCTTCTATCGCGTCGCGCGTTGTTCCGGCCACCGGCGTGACCAGTGCGCGTGCTTCACCCAGCAGCGCGTTGAACAACGAGGACTTGCCGGCGTTGGGAGGGCCGGCAATCACCACCAGTGCGCCGTGCCGCAGTACTGCCGCACGCGGCACCGTTCCCAACAGTGCATCGAGGGATGCCAATGTTGCCACAACCGATTCAGAAACCCTGCCGCGCTCAACCGGGCCGTCGTCTTCTTCGGGAAAATCGATGTCGTATGCAATCAGTGCCTGCAGGTGCAGCAGCTCATCGCGGAGCACACCGAAGCGCTCTCCCAGTGCGCCATCGATCTGTCGGAGTGCCTGTGCATGCATGGCGCTCGTCGGTGCATCAATAAGCTCACCAACGGCCTCTGCCTGCAGCAGGTCCATGCGGCCATTGAGTACCGCGCGCCTTGTGAATTCACCGGGGAGCGCCAGGCGCGCGCCCGCAGCTATACAGGCTTCGAGTACCAGACGCGGCGCAATGCGACCACCGTGCGTCGAAAACTCGACTATATCCTCGCCTGTGTAAGAAGCCGGCCCACGAAAAGTGGTGACAAGCGCATCGTCGACCGGTTCGCCTGTTACCGGATGCTTAAGCAACACGCGGCGCACCGTGCGATGCTCTATTGCCGCAACTCCCAGCGCGCTCGCAATCTCTGTTGCACGCGCTCCGCTCAGTCTGAGCGTGGCAAGTGCACCCCGCCCTTCCGCGGTGGCGATCGCAACTATCGTGTCTTCGCCACCGGCAAGGAGTGAAGCACTGAGGAGTGAGGCACTGCGGGCCGTCACACCATCACACCCTTACCCCTTCCCCTTCCCCTTGGGAAGTGAAGCGGCGGCTGGTGTGCTTACAACAGGTGTAGCGGTACGACGCTCCCGTGCAATTATCCACTGCTGCGGAAGCGACGCGATGTTCTGCACCAGATAATACAGGTTGAGTCCGGATGCCAGGTTGATAAACACGAAGAGCATCACTGCCGGCATCGCGTACATCATGATCTTCTGCTGATCACCGGCTTTGACTCCGCGCATTCCCATCCACGCCATAAGGAGTGATGTGATCGCTACAAGGACCGGCGTTATGTACTACGGATCCTTGACGGAGATATCCGGATACCAGAGGAACGGCACGCCGCGGAATTCAATCGTGTTCTGGAATACAAAGAAGAGCGCAATAAAGACCGGGAATGGTATGAGCATTACCAGACAGCCTGAAAGCGAACTGAAGGGGCTCGCATCGTGCGCCTTATAAATCTTCATCAGCTCGGCTTGCATCCGTTGCGGATCGCCTTTGTACTTCTTCTGCACTTCCTGCAGCTCGGGCTGAATACGTTGCATCTGCAGCGATGAACGCATGAATCGCTGATTGAGCGGCCAGAGGATAAGGCGAATGGCGATACCGAAGATGATCAGGATCCAGCCGTATGAAATGCTCAGCGTGGCCTTCATCCAGATGAGCAGCTTGATCGTGGCAGCGGCAAATGGCTGTACGATCCCCTGGAGCCATCCGCCGTATGGGTTCGAGGTTTCGAACTCCTGGCCCAGTGCTATGAGGCGCTTGTATTCCTGCGGCCCGGTGTAGAGCTGGAGGTTGGTGCCATTGGTATTGACGGGGATAACAACCGTTGCCAGTGCGCGTGTTGCCTGCTTGGTGATGCGTACGGCGCCGACTGCATCGAGTTCAGCGAATCGCGGCTCGCCGGGCGGTGAGATCAGTCCGACAATGAAATACTTGTTCTTGGCAGCGACCCATGTAAGCGGGCCGGGTTCGATGCGACGTTCACCCGGATCCAGCGACTTGAAGGTGATTCCTTTGGCGTTGTTCCCTTCGACTTTGTATGCGTACGCCAGGTGATTGCGGTCTTCCGTGGTATCGGACTCCGATGAGCGGAAGCCCGGCGGCATATCAACAAGCAGAAATGCGTTGCTGGCATCACCGGAGACTCTTGCTTCGATGTTTACCAGATAGCTGTCGGGGAGGAACGAGTACGCAATGGAGACAGCGCGATTGGCGACGGTGGCATCGTAGCGGACGATGCGTGTATCGCCTTCGGTGACTTCGGTGGTGTTGAACGCAACGCGATCGAAGCGGACGGTGTCGCCTGGAACAACGAGTCGCCATCCAAGCAACCGGTCGCCCGGTTGTGCGAGTTCGACCGGTGCGCCCTTGGTTCTGCCACCGTTTTCAAGGATCTGGAAGTTCCGCATCTCGACACCTATAAGAGCTGCGCCCTGGTTGGTGGTGCGGAAGATCGCCGGTGTGGTCTCGACTTGTGTGGTGTCGATTACGACTACTGAGCTTGCGGGAGCGTCGCCTGCTGCGCCTGCAACTTCATCGGTAGCCGTGTCTGCGGCACCGATTGCACTCATTCCGGTTTGCGGTAATGCACCTGCACCGGCTGCACCGGGCGGCGTTTCTGTGGCGCCAGCTGGTTGCGGAATGTTGGTGCGATCAGCGGCGACAGCGCTGTCAACAGCGGAGAGTGCGAGTGCTGCACTGTCTGCAGCTTTGTTTCCGTCGGCTGTGTTATAGACGGCAGTCGGAAAGAGTATTGGTGTCAGGACCAATATGACGGCCATCAGTACAACAGCGATAATGATGCGGCGGATATCAGAATTCATCGGGTATGCTGATCAGGGCACCGGATCGATGCCACCGGGTCTGAACGGATGGCAGCGGCCGATCCGTCGAATTGCAAGCCAGCCTCCGCGGAGCGCTCCATGTTTTTCGAGCGCTTCGATCGCGTATTCGGAGCAGGAGGGGTAATAGCGACAAGCGCCGCCCAGGATAGGCGACAGGGTCAGCTGATAGAAGCGTACCAGAAAAATGAGGAGCAAGCGTGGTAGCTGACGCCACAGTGGCAACTTCTGTCCGGCTGTACCGGCAACGCTATTGTTTTGGGTGTCCACTGAAGGATTTCTTCAACTGCAGTAATTCCCGTTGCAGATCCTGGAAGCTCAGGTTGTATGCCGCCGGTAGTGCGCGGACAACAACATCACGTGGGCCGAGTTCGGGGAGTATGTCACGCCTTACGATTTCGCGAAGCCGGCGTTTCAGCCGGTTCCGGTCGACCGCGGAGTGTTTGTAGCGTGGAACGATGAACCCAACGCGTCCTTGCGGTTGCGTTATCGAATGCATTGGCGGATGCGATAGCGGATGCGTTACCGCATGCATCGGTTGTTCACCGTCGTCTTTTCCTTCTTGCTGGCCGGATACGTCAAGGGAAGCGATTGCGCGCACCTCGATCGACGCGGTACGTACACGCTTCCCTTTCTGCCGAACCAGTTCAAGTTCCGGTCCGCGGGTCAGTCTCCGTTCACGCGGGAACGGAAACGAATCAGGCGCCCGCGTACTTCGACGGGATCTGGACGGTCAGCCGCTTCCGCCCTTTCTTGCGGCGACGGCTAAGGACCTCACGTCCCCACTTGGTTTCCATCCGTGTGCGGAAACCGTGCTTGCGGACACGCTTGGTATTGCGTGGGTTATATGTGGGCTTGCCCATGGAACTCTCGTACTGTTAACTGACAGTGAACTGCCGGACTAAGTCGCCGGACTAAGTTGCCGGGTTGAGTGCATTGCCTGGCGAGGCTGTACTGCCACCTCGTGCCACTCAGCACCCGCTCCGGCTCTGCGGTTTTAATGCAGCCGAGCAAGGTAGCCGTTTAAGAGGTGTCGGGTCAAGTGAAAGGAGGGTGGTAAAGGGGTGGAAATTGCAGATTGGTGCACAAAAAGTGTGCGGCGCTTTGCATTCCAATGAAGTTCGCTACAGAATGAAGAACGGCTTGCTTGCTCTCGCGTAGAATGATTTGCGTCACGCAATTGACTTATCCACACCGGATAAGATACCTTCGCCCCCCCACCCTCTTAGATCAGTTTTACCACAGCAAAAGATACCGTATTCAATGCCTCTGTCTCCCGACGATATCTGGGATCGGCTAAAGCAGCGCGCGCGGAAGGAGCTCCCCGAGCAGACCTTCCGTACGTGGCTGGAACCCATAAAGGTCGTAACCCTGGAAGGAGACACTTTGATAGTGCATGCGCCGGACCAGTTCTCAGCGGACTGGAACGAGTCGAAGTACGCGGATCTGCTTTCAGGGCTGGGGCCGGTAACCCTGGGTCACCCGATCAAAGTCCGCTTCCGGGTCCACGAGGAGCAACAGAACCGGGTCCAGATCGACCTTTTCGTACAGCAGCAGACACCGGCACTTCAGGCGCCAGTACCGCAACAGCAATCGCGCTTTAACACGCCACTAAACCCCCGATACGTGTTCGATCAGTTCGTTATCGGGAAATCCAATGACGTAGCCGCGGCCGCGGCGCAGGCTGCTGCGCAAGCGCCCGGGAAAGTCTACAACCCGCTCTTCATCTACGGCGACACGGGGCTCGGCAAAACCCACTTAATGCAGGGGATCGCGCACGAAATTCTCGCACGAACCCCCTCGCTCAGGATCGCCTACGTCGGGACCGAACAGTTCACCAATGAGTTCATCTCCGCCATCCAGGCCGGACAGATGGGCGACTTCAGACGACGGTTCCGCGAAATCGACCTGCTGTTGGTTGATGACGTGCAGTTCCTGAAGGGCAAGGAGTCCACGCAGGAAGAGTTCTTCCATACTTTTAACGCCATCTATGAAGCCGGACGACAGATCGTACTCACTTCCGATCGGCCGCCCACTGAAATCCCCGGGCTCGAAGCCCGGCTCGTTTCGCGCTTCGAATGGGGGATGGTCGCCAATATCGACCTCCCCGACCTGGAACACCGGATCGCGATTCTCAAAAAGAAGGCCAGCCTCGATCACCTGGAACTTACCATCCCGGATGAAGTCATCGAGTTCATCGCCCAGCACGTCAAGTCATCAGTGCGCGAGCTCGAAGGCTCCATTATCAAACTCCTGGCCTACGCGTCGCTCAAACACCGCGATATCTCCGTTGACCTCGCACGGGAAGCACTCCGCGACAAACTCAGAAGCGCCGCCGGTGCCGACCTGGCCGATTCGCCACCCACTACCATTACGGTCGCAACTATCCAGCAGGCAGTCGCGCGGGAATGGGGGGTCACCCCCGATGGACTACGCTCCAAAACACGCACCCGACAGCTCACCGAGCCCCGACAGGTCGCCATGTACCTCTGCAGAGAGCTCCTGGCACTCCAACTGGTGGAAATCGGAAACGCTTTCGGTGGACGCGATCACTCAACTGTTATCCACTCACTCGACCGGGTCACTGGTGACATGGCCGACGTCGCCGGTTTTCAGGACCGCGTTCTAAAGGTACGGGGCATGTTGGAAAACTTGCGCACAACCGGACAATTCACCACATGATTCCCCAGAACTTCCCCGTTCATCCACATCGATCGCAGGGCGGTATGGGGAAGAGTGACGAAAAAAGCCGCTCCCCACATGCGATTCCACAACAGGGATGATGGCAAAAGACGTTAGTTTACCGTAGTTTGTGGCGTCTGTACACAAGCCCACATTCCCTACTGCTACTGCTGTTTATTTATCTAAACAACTGTATTTAAGAAGCTCCAACCGATCTTCCACATAACAGGCATGCGCTTCACGATATCCCGGGAAAAACTCCTTGAAGGACTGCAGGCAGTTACTGCAGCCGTACCCGCTAAAACCACACTGCCGGTTCTGGCCAATCTTCTGGTCGAAGCCACAGATAGGGGTATCCGCCTGTCGGCTACTGATCTCGATATTGCGATAAGCACTGAGATTGCCGCTGAAGTGAAAGCCACCGGTGCAATTACAATCCCCGCGCGGAAACTCTCAGACATTGTGCGCGAGTTGCCACCATCGCCGGTCGTGATAGAAACAACCGGCGAACAGCGCATCACCCTGGAGTGCGGTCGCTCGAAATTCAAACTCCTGGGCTTGCCACGTGATGAATTCCCATCGTTCCCGACAGTGAAATTCGATCAGTCGTGGCGCGTCAAATCCGGTGAACTGCAAAAACTCATTCAGCACACTTCGTTTGCTGTAAGCACAGAAGAAACCCGCCCCGTGCTGAATGGCGTGCTCTGGGAGCTCCGGGAAAGCAGCATGCGTATGGTCGCCACCAATGGACACCGCCTGGCGCGCATGGATGTGGAGGTGGATGTCACCAACGCACAACCGATCGACCTCATCGTTCCACCCAAAGCGCTCGAACAGGTACGCAAACTGTTCCCCGCTGAAGAAGAGCTGGAGATCGCGCGTGGTGATAATCACATCGGCTTCAGATCGCCGTTTACTTCGGTGTTCACCAGACTCGTGGAAGGGCCATATCCCAACTACGAACAGGTCATACCGAAAGACAACGACAGAGTCTGCATCGCCGATCGCACGCTGTTTACAGGTGCGTTAAAGCGCATGTCGGTCATTGCATCCGAACAGACGCACCGTATCCGCATCTCCTTCAACGCAGGGATCGTCAGACTAAGTGTTGCCTCCCCAGACCTGGGTGAAGCGCAGGACGAAATTCCCGTGCAGTACGATGGCGACCCACTGGATATCGGCTTCAATGCCAACTATCTGCTCGAGATCATGCGCTACATCCCGACAGAACAGGTGCGACTCACATTCAAAGCGCCGGAACGCGCTGCAACAGTTGAACCGGAAGGGTGGGACGACCCAGCACGCTACCTCTGCCTGCTGATGCCGCTCCGACTCATGGACTGACGGTTCCGGGGGTTCGGCAGGCTCGTCGACCGGCTACTGCTTTCTTCGCAGCAGCTGCGTCGATGTCTGACGTATCGTCGCCACACCAGCTTCCAGCGAAAGTACGCTCGTTCCATTGAGCTCGATAAGCGCTCCGGTAGTGCCGTCGATCGTAAAAAGCTGGCTACCTGTTCCTGTGCCGCGCACCCGCCTCGTGCGCCACGACATCATTGATGCACCCTCCACCGATGTCGTGGTTGCGCGCCTGATAAGGGCCACTGGGCGTCCGTTTTCAAGTGTGATTCGTTCCACTGCGTAATTGCTTGCTGCCCTTGTCGTGACCGGAATGCCGTCGCGACATGCAAAGGAAACTGTGCTGTCACCCCAGCGCATTCCCACTGATAGCTCCATTGGGAGACGGAATAGAAAGTCGCGCACAAAATAAGTCGCAGCAGCACCCGGGTTTTCGCACTCGTTCGGGAATGGCGGCCGCGCCGCAACGCGCAACTGCGCTGTATCTACCAGGAACTCAATCGGTGTGCTGAGCGCTTCGCTTTCAGTGTTGTCTTGAGTGCTTCTGTCAGTGCTGCCGCCACCAACACTGCTCGCGCGCCCGCCAGTTGGTAGACCAGTTGACACGACAAAGGAATCCACCACACCAGTGCCGCGGATGAGCTTCGCTTCCCGCTCTATCTCAAGCAGAACATTCGCCGACGCACCCACAAGGCCGCTTTCTCTGTGCCCGGCACTGTCCCACCGGATCTCTGCCGTCACCTGGACCACGTACCGCTCAGCAGGCACCGTAGATGCAAGACTGAGCGTTCTGGGCACTACCGGCGCCGCGGGGCTCGCCACAGGCGCTTCTGGAGCGGCAGTTGGTGCGCGATCGGCGCCGTTTCCCACCCCGCCTCCGGTAGACGGCACCAGCCCTGGCGCACAACCCGACAGGGCGAGCCCCAATGCCATTAACATCAGGCGGCCGGCAAGGTTCGATCCGTTATTCACTGGCTCGGTAAATGAGACGTCAGTTGAGATGCTACGTGAAACGGCAGGGAAGAGAGAGTCGGTCTGTAAGCCGGGTTCTGTCGATGCGTTTAACATCGGACGGTCATTCCTCTTGGCAACCGGTCGCCCGGTTGCTCCAGCAGCCTACCCGCGGCTGGGTGTAACGTGCCACCCTTTTCGAGACGGGCCGTCTCTCGCCGCCTATTTGGCCTTGCTCCGACTGGGGTTTGCCCGCCACTGACGTTACCGCCAGTGCGGTGAGCTCTTACCTCACCCTTTCACCCTTACCACCGTTTCCGATGGCGGTATCCTTTCTGCTGCACTTTCCGTCGCACGCAGCTCACGCCACATGCGCCCAGGCGTTACCTGGCAGTCTGCCCTATGGAGCCCGGACTTTCCTCGGCGATGCCGCGACCGTCCGACCGACTCTCTACTCACCCTGCGTACCGCTTATTGGGTACCGCGCGTCGCGCGCCCCTATCTCTGAAAGTTACCCATTTCGGGCACGGTATTGAACCCGTATGTCACTCTCTCCTTCAACACTTCCAACTGCGCCTGTTCCGTTCCCTTTCCTGTTCATGACGTTTTGTTGACACGCTCCCGTATCGTTTTTTCGTCGTTCCTTCTGCAACGATACAGCTGACTCTTGTACAGCTGTCTCTATCACAGCATACCCCACACAATCCTTATCCCAGCAAGGAGGTCCACCTATGTCTGCCCGTCGGAATCTGGAACCAGTCGCGACATTGCTAACTCCAGCAGAACGTCACCGCGTCGACGTAGCTGGCGAAGGTTGCTATGTGGCTATTCACCGTGAAAACATGGATGAACTGCTGCACGACTTAAGGGAACAGCGCGCGCGTACTGTCGTCGTATCTGCTGCCCGCTACAATCGCAATGAATCCCGTCAGTTCGCGCGTCTTGTACGCGAGTTCCCGCGCGTGCCTGCCGTCGCACTCGTTGCATCCAGCGAGCCCTCTACATCGCACGCACTACTCGACTTTGGACACCAGGGGATCAAGTCGCTTGTCGATGTCAGGGACCCGCGCGGGTGGCGCGATCTCAGGCAGTTCATACTCAGCGAACGGAGTGAAAGCATCGAAAGGATCGCACTCGCACGCATCGTTGACGACATCGGAGACGCAACAGATGAAACGCTCCGCTTCTTCGAATCGGTCTTCATGGCAAAGTTTTCAGTCAGCACGGTAAGAGCGCTGCTCAAAGGCTCCGGTGTTCTTCCCAGCACTTTCATGAGCCGCTTCTTCCGGGCACAGCTGCCGCCACCCAAACGCTATCTCGCAATCACACGCCTTGTGCGTGCCGCAAGTCTTCTCGAAAACCCCGGGCTCAGCATTGCACAGGTCTCCATCCAGATGGAGTACTCATCGCCACAAAGCTTTTCGCGTCACGTGCAATCAATTTTTCAGTGCACGCCTGTCGAACTCAGACAGCGCTGGAGCGGGTCAGCGCTTCTCGACCAGATGCGAGAACAGTACATCCTCCCGTTCAGGCAGCGATTCCAGACCTTCTATCCTTACTCGAGTCAGACCCAGTGGCAACCGAAATCCTGAATCGCGGCACCAATGAGCGTAGACGTGTGGAGGAAGCCGCGAGCTGAGCTGCACTCGCAGTCAGTTCTTCAATGCTCGTGCGCTGATCGTCTACACCGGTGGCGGCATTCACTGCCGCCAGTGCCGCACGTTCCGCGGAACCACTCACGTTATCGAACGCGGTCGCAACATTACAGGCAAGCAGAGCCTGCGATCGGGAGAGCGTCGCAACTTCTGCGCTGTGACGCGATATCGTCGCGATCTCCTGCATCATCTGGTCGAGTGCACCGGTTGCCCTGTGTGCGATTGCTGTCGCGCCTTGAACATCGCTGGCCGTGGTTTCCATCGCCTGTACTGCAGCAGTTATATCGTCACGCACGACCTGCACGGTAATCGCGATCTGCCTCGCAGCCGATGCGCTTTCTGCTGCAAGTGCACGGATCTCATCGGCAACCACACCAAACCCGGCGCCCTGCTCACCGGCGCGCGCGGCTTCGATCGCTGCATTGAGAGCCAGCATGTTCGTCTGACGCGCTATCCTGGATACCAGCTTCACAAACTCGCCCACCCGTTCCGATGCGGGCTGCAGCTGTTGCACTCGCTGCGCCGACGATCCTATCTGATTGCCCAGTGTCAGCAATGTGGACGCCGCGCTCCCGATCGCCACTCGGCTCCGTTCCGCAGCCTCGTTCAGACGGTTGGCATCCAGCGCCGCAGCTTCGGCCTTGAGCCGAGAGTTGTCAGCCGTATCACGCGCCTGATTACCGGTGCGCGCACCATGTCCGGCGTTCTGCTGCTGAGTGCGCAGCTCTTCACGAAGCCCCAGCGCTTCCTGCGAAACACCAGTCGCACGGTTCTCCAGATGTCGGACGGCACCATGCACATGCGAGGCTACTGCTGCCAGCTCATCGGCCTCCCGCTGAACCGAGCGGATCAGATGCTCCAGCTCGTCCAGCATGCGGTTAAAACTGCTTTCGAGAAAGCCAAGTTCGTCGGTGTGGTACGCCGATGCGCGTGCCGAAAGATCGCCCTTCTCAACCGCGGCCATCTGCACCCGCGTGCGACGGATCCGCGCTATCAGCCGCGACGGGATCTGCACCACTTCGCGCGATACCATGATCAGCATCAATGCTGCAAGGAAAACCTGTGGCCAGTCGGGGCTCGCAGCTGATGCCAGCGCCGAGTGAGCCCAACTGGCTGCCAGGAATCCCAGGGTCGAAACCACTACCGCGAGATATCCAATCGTGTGGCCGCGGTCGAACGAATAAGGGACCACCACCAGCAGGTAGCCAATAGCCAGAACCGGCGAGCCGAAAGCCAGTACCACGATGCTCACCAGGAGCGTGTCGATGCAGGCAAAGAGATGCCGGAACCACCACCGATATCGCCTTGTGTCGAGCGCAACCTTGAGGAGCAGCCAGTTGGACACCAACAGCCCAACCACAATCGCAATGGACCCCTGCCAGGGGAGCGCCACAGCGTCAAACCATGTGCCACCGGCCAGGAGGCTCCCAACAAAGAGCACAAACCAGAACCTCCGTTTCCCGGCGATCCTGAAGAGGTGCAAATCCTTGGCGCGTGCCTCTTCGGCGAGATTTCCCGCTTCCGCGGCTATTCTGCTATTTAATTCTGAAGATACGTTCACAATCCTCATCTCTGATATGCGCGTACTGGCGCTTATCAGGAGGACGCACCAACCGCCGTCGAGGTCAGCGGCGGAAAAGCCCCTTCATCTTGTTCATGAGCGTCCCTTTACCGCCATCGGCGCCGTTGGCCGGGTGTGCAGGCGGCGGGATCAGTGCTGCCGCGGAGAACGCGTCCACGAAAGCCTGCACGGATGGGTATCTGGCGGCCGGCTGACGGGAGAGCGCTTTCATCACGACCTCTTCCAGTTCGGTTGAGAAGCGGCAATTGGCGCGGGCCTGGTTGAGCGGAATGGGGGGGAGCGTCAGGAGCTGCGAAAAGAGCTCGCGGGGCGACTTGCCGGTGTATGGCAGCTCGCCGGTCAGGAGGTAATAAGCGATGGTGGCGAGCGAATACTGGTCGGCTCCAGGGCCAACGAGCTCACCCGAAAGCGCTTCAGGCGCCACGTACATGAGCGTGCCTACGAAGAAGCCGGCGCGTGTAAGACGCTGGTCGGGAGCGGCGTCGGTTTCGGCGGCAATCCCGAAGTCCAGCAGCTTGATCGAGCCGGTCTCCGGGTCGTACATGACGTTCTCGGGCTTGAGGTCGCGGTGAACTATCCCCGAGTCGTGGGCACACTGGACCGCGCCCCCCAACTGCTGCATGATGGCGACCACCGTTTCCACCGGCAGCGGGCCGGAACGGTCGGCGTACTTGTCAAGCATCTCACCTTTTGCCCATTCGATGGCCAGATAATGCTTGTCGCCGTCAACTTCGCCGAATTCAAGTGTACGTACGATGTGCGGGTGTTCGACGCGCACGCCGAACTGTGCTTCACGGAGGAAGCGCGCGACGGCAGTTTTGTCCTGACGCAGCTTCTCGCGAAGTACTTTCAACGCTACTGTACCATGCACAGGATGTTCAGCCCGGTAAACGGTCGAGGTTCCACCCTCGCCGACCCGCGCTTTCACCGTGTAGCCTGCTACTGTTGTTCCAACCAGAGTTTCTGTTGACACGGGGGCGAACGTAATTCCGGGGCGTGCCAGTTGCAAGTAGACAGGTTGCCGGGGGTTGCTGAGGTTTGCTGGGGTTGCTGATGCGCCTGTAACGCTCATTGATGAGCTTATAGCGTTGACGGAGTGCCCGATTTTAGACACCGATGGTGGAGAGGGGGAGGGTTCATGAGTTATTGCAGTACGGATGCCGCAGTCCGGGAGAGGTCGCACACCCACCCAACGGGGTTGCGACCTGCAACCAGCCGTACCCTGCTCTATTGCACACTGGCAGCTGCTTTTCTGAGCAGTGCCTGCGCACGGCGACCTCCCACCCCCTCCGTTGGTGCCACGGGCTTTGCCGGACAGGCGCCGGAAATCCAGCGCATTTTCCAGGGGATGGGGCTCATTGCCACAGGTGGCGCCATGCCCTTCGTCGGCTCCGTTTCGTTTCTTCGCTCTTCCACCCCGGACAGCACCCTGGTGCTCGTTGCGGTCTCCATGCCGGCCCGCTCGCTCTCCTTCATCCGCGAACGCGAGACCTACACCGCGATCTACGAAGGGCGCGTCGAAGTGCGACAGCAGGGCGAGCTCGTAAACACACTCCAGTCCCGGGAAACAGTGCGCGTTCCTACGTTCCGGGAAACCAGCCGTACAGATGAAAGCATCATCTGGCAGCAGTATCTGCGACTCGCACCAGGTACCTATCAACTCTCACTCACCATGCGCGACGAGTCGGGGATGCGGAGCAGCAGCGAAGGGGTCGCGATTCAGGTGCCACGCCTCAACGAACGCTCATTGAGCACTCCGATCCCTGTCTACGACGTAGAGGCCCGTTCCTCGCTCGACTCCCTGCCACGCCTTGTCAGCAGGCCGCGCGCATCCATTCAGTTCGGGCAGGACTCAATCTTCCCGGTCTATGTCGAAGTCACCGGGAGCAACACCCCGGACAGTCTGAACGCTTCCCTCGCGGGTGACGACAACGTGGTACTCTGGCAGTCGGCTGTTGCGGTTCAGAAAAAGGGCGGTGTTGACGAAGCCGTTCTGATTATCCCGGCCACCCGAATGGGTGTCGGTGTAACTACACTCAGGGTTGCAGCACCCGGCTCACCAGACACCACCAGCACACGACTGCTGGTCAGCCTTGGCGAAGACCTGCCAATCGCTTCCTTCGACGAAATGATCTCGTATCTGCGCTGGTTTACAACGCCCGATAACCTCCGTGCACTCAGAGAAGCTGCGCCTGACGAACGCGCGGATGCATGGACACGACTTCTGAGAGACACCGATCCATATCCGGGCACGCCTGAAAACGAAGCCATACGCGACTACTTCACACGCATACGCACTGCCAACCAGCGCTTCCGCGACGATGCGCCTATCGGGTGGCAAAGTGATCGCGGTACCGCTTATGTCGCACTCGGCGAACCTGATGACATTTTTGATTCCAACACCAACGACCCCACTGCACGCGTAAGACAGCAGGTGTGGGTTTACAGGGAATACCGACTGCAACTGGTCTTTTCCGATCAGTCCGGATTTGGACGCTGGAGACTCAACCCCTCGGGCATGTCAGATCTGCAAAACGCCATCCGTCGCAAACTCGCTATGCAGCAACAGTGATGTGCGCGTATGGCGCGAGCGGCAGCCTGCCCGCGTCCAACCCGCCACTCAGCAGCCGCAGCAGCACCTGTGTGCGGCAACCGTAAGGAACAGTAAGTAACCTTGAGCAACATCAGACTCCCCGAATCACCACGTCTTTTTTTGATAGATGGGTATGCACTCATCTATCGCTCCTTCTTTGCACTGATTTCCCGTCCGCTCACTACAAACCGTGGCGAGAATACTTCTGTTGCATGGGGGATTGCGAATTTCCTCAGACGGCTGAGAGCAACCCACAACCCGGAGTACATCGGTTGGGTACACGACTCCGGTGCGTCGTTCCGCGACGAACTCTATCCGGACTACAAAGCCACGCGCGAAAAACTCAGCGACGACCTTCAGGCCGACTTCAATACCGGACTCGAGCGCGTTTCGCAGCTCCTTGCTGCCTACAACCTCCCGATAATAGCCGTCGATGGCTACGAAGCTGACGATGTGATCGGTTCACTTGCAGCGCGCGCCAACGAAGCCGGGCTCAATGTGGTCATCGTATCGGGTGACAAGGACTTCCAGCAGCTCGTTAACACCGGTACATGGCTGCTCAATCCCGGACGTGGCGGCCCCGCAGGTGTCGAAGAGCAGTGGGTCGGGATGGAAAACGCAGACGAACGACTCGGCGTTCCCCCATCACTCGTTACTGATTATCTCGCACTCGTGGGCGACAGCTCAGACAATGTGCCGGGTGTAAAGGGGATCGGCAGCAAAACTGCTGTTGAGCTCATCAACGAGTACGGACCACTCGAAGAGATTCTGGCGCACGCAGGCGATATCAAAAAGAAGAGGCCACGCGAAGCACTCGCTGAGTATGCTGAGGAAGCCAGATTGTCGAAGCAACTGGTCACGATACATCGTGATGTACCGGTTGAATTCGACCGCGAAGCCATGCGTGCGCAGGAACCGGACATCAGTGCGCTCAGGCAGTTGTATCTGGAACTTGAGTTTGCATCGCTGACGCGGGAGCTGGCTGGGCAAACAGCTGCTGCTCCCGTACCAGACCTGGCCGGTGGTGCAGGCGCTGCACTTTCCACGGGCGCGACCCCCGGTTCAGCAGCCGGTGCAAACGACACTGCTGCTGCGGCTGCAGCGATGCATTCGACAGACTCCAGCGCGCCCACTGCGACACCGATTGCTGCGCAAGGCTCTGCATCCGGGGCAGCAATGGCAGCAGTTGCTGCGCTTCACACAGCGCTCGCCGTAGCGGACGGCGAACACGGTGTGCCCGTACTCGTTGGCTCAAGCTACCACACCGTAAATGATGTTGACGCACTCCGCGCACTCACTGCACGTCTTGGCACTGCAACTGAGTTCGCACTCCAGGTCCACGCCATACCCGATAAAGACGCACCATCCGCCACTGATCCCCTCCGCAGCTCGGTTGTGGCCCTCTCAATAGCAATAGCGCCCGGTGAAGCATGGTATCTGCCGCTCGCGCACAGTCACGACGACGGCGGTGGCAACCTCGGCCTCCTCTCAGGTGAACTCGGCGCTGCGGGGAAAGCCATCGCGGCCGGCGTTGCTCCGCCACAAAACCTTCCGGGTCTTGTTTCGCCGGAGCTCCAGGAATTGCGCGATATCCTTGCCAACCCGGCCGTCGGGAAGATCATGCACGATGCGAAGTATCAACTCCTTGCATTTAGAAGCGCCGGTGTTGAGCTGCGCGGCATCAGTTTTGACACCATGCTCGCGAGTTATGTGCTGGACCCCGGGCGCAGATCGCACGACCTGGAACTGCTCGCGCTGGAGTTCCTGAAGCACAGCATGACGCCATACGAACAGGTGGGCGGAAAAGGGCGATATCAAATCGCGTTCGATGGTGTGCCGATTGCAGTGGCGCGCGACTACGCATGCCAGAATGTGGACATAGCGCTCCGCCTGCGCGATATCTTCGTGGAAAGCATCAGGGCACTTGAGATGCTGACGCTCTACAACGATATCGAGCTGCCACTTATTGGTGTGCTTGCCCGGATGGAGTGGGAGGGTATCGCGATTGATCTCGACTGGTTCGCCGAACTGAAACGGAAGTTTCAGAGCGAACGGGAAGCCGCAGAAAGTGCGATCTATGAAGAAGCGGGAGAGAAGTTCAACATCAATTCCAATCCGCAGCTGCGGAATATTCTCTTCGGCAAGCTCGGCCTCCCTGTAAAGAAAAAAACAGCCACCGGCCCCAGTACCGATGCATCGGTACTGCAGGAGCTTGCCGATGAAGGACACAGCTTGCCGTCGCTCCTTATGGAGTACAGAGAGCTGTTCAAACTTGAAGGCACCTACGTCGATGCACTGCCGCGGCTGGTTCATCCGCGCGACAATCGGTTGCACACTACGTTCAATCAGACAGTAGCTGCGACCGGCCGCCTGTCATCCAGCGATCCGAATCTTCAGAACATTCCGATTCGCCGCGAACTCGGGCGGGCTATCAGGCGTGGGTTTGTACCGCGCAGTGGCTGGACGCTTTTTTCCGCAGACTATTCACAGATCGAGCTGCGACTCCTTGCGCATCTCTCCGGTGATGAAAGTTTTGTCAAAGCTTTCAGGGCAGGTGGTGATATTCACCGCCAGACCGCGGCTGTTATCTTCGGTGTCGATATCGAAGACGTCACAGCCGAAATGCGCGCACGCGCAAAGACGATCAATTTTGCAACCATCTACGGACAGGGCGCACACGCTCTGTCGCGCCAACTCGGCATTCCACACGCCGAAGCAAAGGCGTTCATAGACACCTACTTTGAGCGCTTTGCAGGAGTACGTGCGTTTATGGATAAGTGCGTCGCTGACGCACGTGAGCGCGGCTACGTGGAAACGATATTCCATCGGCGCAGATACGTCCCCGAGTTAAGGGAGCGGAATTTCAATATCCGTGCGTTTGGCGAGCGGGTGGCAGCGAATGCGCCCATCCAGGGTTCGGCTGCCGATCTCATCAAGATCGCCATGATACGGATCGACAGCGCAATTTCCAGCCGCGGTTATGCGTCCAGAATGCTGTTGCAGGTGCACGACGAGCTGGTGTTTGAACTCGCACCGGGGGAGGAGCAGGAAATGGGCAGGCTCGTCAAAGAAGAGATGGAGGGCGTGGCCAAGCTGGACGTGCCACTGGTGGTGGCCTCCGGCAACGGAGCCAACTGGTTGGAGCTCAAATAGTTGGCGCGCTCAGCAGTACGTGAGTCTTGCAATTTGCGATAATCACGCGGTCCGCCACAGCCAAGGATCCATTCAAAAGCCGTCCTCCGAAAGGCTAAACCCGTTGGAAGCAATGACTTAGAACCCATCGCCCGGTTGCGGCACCTTCATTGCCTTGGGATGGTTGGAGTCGCCTCCCACGAAACAACCGACGTCTTTGCACCGGACGACAGAAAATGAGAACCAAAGCCAATACAACCGGAAGGAACGGATTCACCCTGATCGAGCTGCTGATCGTGGTGGTTATCATCGGGATTCTTGCGGCTATTGCGATCCCGCAGTTCAAGGAGACCAAGGGTAAGTCGTACGCATCCTCACTGAAGAGCGATCTCAAGAACGTTGTTTCGCTGCAGGAGTCGTACTTCTACGCCAACGATGAGTACGCGGCGAGTACGTCCTCTTTGAATTTTGTGTCATCGAATGGTGTGCAGCTCAGCATTACCGAAGCCAGCGCCACTGGCTGGTCGGCCACTGCCACTCACCCGGCTTCATGGCCGCTCACCTGCGCGGTCTATTACGGACAGGCGTCACCGGTAACTCCGGCCGTATCGGAAGGCGCGATCAACTGTCAGTAGCAGCAGCCCAGGCAACGAGAGCTTGCGGCATGCCATTCACGCGTTCTATGGTGCAGGATGCGGAAAGAAAGCATGTCAGACGAAACACTTCCACCAATCGCAGAGGACACAGACGAAACCCGTCGTAATGTCCGGTTGCTTGCAGTAAACCGGGAGTTCGGCGCCCGGGAGTTTGTCGCCCGGCGCGACGGAATGATTCATGCCATGGATGGCGGGCTGTGGTTGCACCGCCATCTCTGGAAAGGGCGACGAATGGTGCATTTCGTTAGCACCGACAGGCAGTTGCTTATTGAGTATGGAAATGCAGTCGGTATTCCACTCTGGCGGTTGCAGTACAAGCCGCTCAAAGATCCGCGGACGGAGGTCCGTCGCGATGCATGGCACTGGGACCTGGGTGGCCCGGTTCTCCCTCCACCGGACCCGTGGCTGCTGCTGCCACCTGACGAACGTTAGCACTCGCTTCCAGTGCCACACGTTCACCTTCCTCCACGTTAACCTGCGTCAGCAGCAAACCACCGACTACAAAGAACGCGATCACTGCAAGAATCGCGAGCCGGCTTGATTCGTACTGATTGATGACGAGATAAAAGAGAAGCGGGCCGAGTATTCCGCCAAACTTTTCGAAGACAGAGTAGAAACCAAAGAACTCGCTGCTCTTGTGTTTCGGAATCATGTTCGCAAACAACGAACGACTGAGCGCCTGCGTGCCCCCCTGCACAAGTCCTACAAGTATCGCGAGTATGTAGAACTCACGAGCACTGTTCATGTTGTATGCGTACACACAGATGGCTGTGTACACTGCGAGTCCAACGAAAATGGAACGCTTGGCGCCAAGCACACCTGCAAGGCTGCCGAATGCAAATGCGCATGGGATCCCGATGAACTGCACAAGCAGGATCGCTGTGATAAGGTCCGACTGTCCGATCCCGATCTCGGTACCATACACGCTGGCCATTTTGATGATCGTCTGTATGCCGTCGTTGTAGACGGTGAACGCCAGCATCGCCAGAAATGCCTGTTTGTAGCCGCGCAGTTCGCGGATGGTCTCGCCGAGTCGCGTGAAGGCGACGCGTATTGCACTTTCGGTTGCGCTTTCGTCGGCTTCGAGCAGGCGTTTGGGTTCCGGCACGCGCCGTAGTACAGGTATGGAAAAGACGAGCCACCAGACGGCAACTGAAAGGAATGCAAGGCGAGCAGGGAGCGTGGCTTCGGATGGAGTGAGACCATCGCCGGAGGGAAGTCCGAACATCCCCGGGTTTGCGATCCAGGCCAGATTGAGCGCGAGAAGGAGTCCGCCACCGATATAGCCCAGTGCGTAGCCTGCGGTGGAGACACGATCCATTTCTTCGCTGGACGCGATATGTGGCAGGAGTGATTCGTAGAAGGTCATGCTGCCAGTCGCGCCAGCCAGCGAAAGGACGAACACGATTGACGCAAACAGGATCTGCCCTTGCGAGATGAAGAACATGGCTGCGGTTGATGCGACACCCAGCAGCATGAATCCGACAAGGAACCGCTTTTTGGCGGCTTTGTAGTCGGCGAGCGCGCCGAGTACTGGTGCCATGACTGCAATTATGATGGCGCCTATGGTGTTGGCGAGGCTCCACCATGCTGCGCCTTCGTTGTCGCTGAGGTGTGCACCTGCCACACGGACAAAGAAGATGGGGAAGACGGCAGTCGTGATGACCGTCTGCATGGACGAGATCGCCCAGTCGTACATGGCCCACGCACGTAGCTCGGGGCGATGGAGCCCCAGGGTGTTCAGAAGGCGCGCGACGTGACCTGGGCCGGTACCTGGGCCGGAATTCGACATGTAGCTCTCGTAAAGGTGGAAGAAAGGCAGCAGATTATTGTTCGTGCGTGCACTCACTCTGTCCAGTTCATCATATGCTGGTGTCAGCCCCGAATTCACTTCCAGACCCGGTTCGGTGTCCATGTGTGTCCGCCCCGATGAGTAGGGGTGGGTCCGGTTTTGCGTGGTCGGCGCGGGCATGGTGGGTGCTGCGGATGCTGCGGATGCTGCGGATGCTGCGGATGCTGCGGATGCCACAGGCACCGACAGCGCTCCTGGCTCTGGCTGTTCTGGCGGCGTGTGACCGGCCGCAGCCGGAGCCCGAGGTGGAGCCCACTGTGGATTCCGCGGTTGTCCAGCCCGTCAGCCCCGGCACTGATACCGGTGTACCGATAGCTACCGGGTGGGAGTGGGACGCCGGCCCGTTTCTGATTCTGCCAACGGTGGATGGCGGCACCTCGGCTGGTTCGCTACTGCGCCCCGGAGTGACCGGACAGCAGTTGGGTGACACCAGCGGCATAGGCGCGGCCACCGGAAACGGTACCGTCGAGCTCTTCGCCCGCTCCGGATTGGTTGGGAGTGCCCGGTTGAGTGTGGAGCCAGGACAGCCGATGGACAGCAGCTGCGCCGTCTGGCCAGTCGCGCGGTTGGCGGTTGAGCCGGGTGCAGGTGCGGGTGCGGCGGCAGCTGGCCTGCCGCACGCATGGACCGCGGCTTTCCCGGAAGGGCGCGTGACCGCGATCCCACTGGATTCCATTGAGGGGATGTCCGTCCGGGATTCCGCCCGACTGGCTGCCAACCTGACCCGGCTGGCGTCGGCGCTTCCTGAAAACGGCGGCGACTCCTTTACAGGGCTCCCTTTCGTGGTGCTGCGCGCCTACAGGTCGCATGAACCTGGCCATGAGTTCGTGGTTGCGACCCTCATCCGGCGCATCAATCAGGAGGACTCACCACTGGAGGAACGGCTCGTGATGGTGGTGGACGCTGCAACGGCCGATGTACGCAAGTGGCGTGTAGGCTGGTTCGAGCGTGCCTCCGGGACCGAGGACGAATTGCTGGTTGCAGAACCGTTACTGGCATTCCGGGCCAAGGGCTCAGAGGAAATCAGAGTGCTTTTCGGTCGCGATGATGGTTTTTCCCTCAGTGCGGCTGTACTTGCGCGTAACAAATCGGGGTGGAGTCTCCAGTGGGAGAGCCCTGCATCCGGGTGCGACCCTCGGGTCACTGGCACTTCTTCCTAACATCATACAGTATTGCAGCGTAGTACCAGAGAAGCGGTACAACAGCAGTCCCGGAGTGACTCGACCCGCCTCGCCACTCCCTTCACTTTTTCCGCGTCAGGAAATGCGATCTTCACTAACCGCCCGGGCAGTGTCTGCCGCAGGTAAGCACCGTACATGGCTGCTTACCGCAGCCACGATTACTGCACTCTCCATGGCCGCGACACCCGTCGTCGTGGCTCAACAGGCAGCTACCCCAATCAAGTTTGCACGCTTTCCGCACGTCGCCAACGACGGTACGATCGCGTTCACTTACCAGGACGATATCTGGCTTGCAGATGCAAATGGCCAGAACCCGCGCCGGCTCACTGCGCACATCGCCCGCGACTTCAATCCGCGCTTCTCACCCGATGGCAAGCTCGTTGCATTCACGAGCAACCGGATGGGAAACAACGATGTGTTCGTCGTGCCCACAGCCGGCGGTGTTCCCCGTCAGCTGACATGGTTCACAACCAGCGATCAGGTCGTCAACTGGACTCCGGACGGCAAGGGGATCATCATCACCACCGGCCGCGGTGCAATGCAGTGGGGCTCGCCCCTCTACATCGTTCCGATCGACGGCGGACAACCCACTGCGATGGCCATGGATATGGCAGGCGCAGGGATGATCCGTCAGGATGGCAAAATGGTCGCCTTCAACCGCATCCTGCCCACCTACTGGCGCAAGGGATACCGCGGCAACAATGGCGGCGATATCTCCGTGCAGGATGTCGCTACAGGGCAGATCACTGAACTCACTGACACCGATCAGCAGCAGTACCGTTCCTTCGTGAACGATGTGCACCCGATGTGGGGCTCCGATGGCCAGATCTACTACGCAAGCGAACGCGATGGGATCTTCAACATCTGGCGCATCTCACCCGATGGCAAAACACAGACACAGGTAACGAAGCATACAAAAGGTGGTGTGCTCTTCCCGGCCATTTCAGCCGACGGAAAACGCATCATCTATCAGAATGACTTCGATCTCTACACACTCGACGTTCCCAACGGCACACCCCGCAAGCTCGACTTGCGGCTCGCTGTAGACCCGAAAGAGACCGACCTCACAGTGCTCACCACCAGCAACAATGCTGATGGCTTCACCCCGTCTCCAACCGGTGACTACATCGCTGTCGATTTCCATGGCGAGATCATGATCGTTCCCACGGAGTCCGGCGTTGGTGAAATGACACAGGTAACCAACTCACCATGGCGGGAACGTTCACAGCTTTGGTCGCCCGACGGAAAGCGCATAGCGTATATCTCCGATGAGTCCGGTGAGGAAGAGATCTGGATGTACGACGTGGAGAGCAAGCAGCGCCGCAAGGTCACCAACCAGCAGTCGCTCAAGAGTGGACTTACCTGGTCCCCCAACTCGCAGAAGCTCGCGTACTCAGGCGACAATCACCTCTGGGAAGTGGATGCAGCAGGCGGTGCACCACGTGATCTGGGACATCATCCGGCCGGCGGTTACATCATCGGTCAGTACACAAACGATGGTAACTGGATCACCTACACCAAGCGGGACGATGACCAGAACGCAGACGTCTTTGTGTTCGATATCCGGAACAAGCGGGAAACCAACGTCTCACGCGCACCGCTGAACGACGGCAATCCGACGCTCACCCCCGACGGCAAGTCGGTACTCTTTACCTCGTCACGTACCGGCACGAACCATCTTTACATCGTGTCGCTTTCACGTCTGACCGAGGACCCGAACGACCCCCTCGTGCGTGAGCGGCAGCGGCGTGCAGCTGCGGCCACAACAACCGGACGTGGCGGTGGTGGCGGCGGCGGCGGTGCTGGTGGCGGCAACAATGACGCAGCCGGTGGCTCACAGCAGCCACTGCAGGTGCAGATCGACACTACCGGCATAGCGGATCGCGCACGTGCGCTTACCAGCGGCACAACAGGTGTGTCCACCTACTTCCTGTCACGCGACGGCCGTACGATTTATTACACGACCGGTGGCGGTGGTGGATTCGGTGGTGGCGGACGCGGGCAGGGTGCTGCAGCACCGGCGGGCGATAATCCGAACACCGGACTCTTTGCCATGAACATCGATGGCACCAACTCCCGTCGCCTGGCTGGAGGTACCTTCCCGGGGCTCACACCTACAGCTGATGGACGCACGATCTTCTTCCGGCGCGCAGCAGGCGGTGCAGCAGCAGGTGGCGGTCGTGGTGGTGGCGCTGCACAGGGTGGGGGCGGTCAGGGGATCGCCAAGCTCGCAATCGCGTCGCCCAACCGCGTTGACAACGTTTCCTTCAACTTCCAGGTCATCGTCGACAACAACGCCGAACGCGAACAGATCTTCGAAGAAGCATGGCGCTCCATGAAGTACCGCTTCTACGACGAGAAAATGCATGGCCGCAACTGGGATGCCATCAAGGCCACCTACAAGCCGATCCTCCAGTACGTCCGTACCAACGAAGATGTGTACGATCTGGCGAACGAAATGATCGGTGAGCTGAATGCATCGCACACCGGTGTAAGCGGGCCGTCCAGCCGTCAGATGCCAGCTGTGTACCGTACGCGCTACCTGGGCTTTGAAATGGAGCCCACCAACGCGGGCCGCTACCGCATCTCGCACATCTACCGTGCAGGGCCGGCCGACAAGGAGTGGCTGGATCTCAAGGTCGGTGACTACGTGCTCTCCATAGACGGCACCGATCTCAGGTCCGGTGACAACTACGAGCAGCTCCTCTCAACAACGCTCAACGAATACATCGCTGTACAGGTGTCGGCGGCTGCAAACGGATCCAGCCCGCGTACTTCGCGCATCGGAAGCGTGGCGTCACTCAACAACATCAAGTACGAAGAGTGGGTTGAGAACAACCGCGATCTGGTCGACAGGGAAACCAAAGGCGATATCGCGTATGTGCACATCCGCGCCATGGATCAGCCTTCACTGGAACGGTTCCGCGCAGAGATAGACCGCTTCTCAAACAAGAAGGGGATCATCGTCGATATCCGCTGGAATGGTGGCGGTAATATCGACCAGGAACTCATCGATATCCTCGAGCGTCGACCGTATCAGTTCTGGAACGGACGCACCGGTTCCAGAGTCTGGGGACGTCGTCCCCGACAGGCGATACCGGGCCCCAAGGTCATGCTTATCAACCAGCGTTCGGCCTCTGACTCGGAAGTCACTCCAATGGGCTTCCGACAGCTCGGACTCGGCAGGATCGTAGGACAGCCAACGTATGGTGCGGTCATTGCGACAGGGAGCTACAGCCTGATCAATGGCGGTTCCATCCGCACACCGGGCTCACTGGTCATAAGCTATGATCCGACCAAGCCAAACAATTATGGAATCAACCTGGAGAACTACGGCGTGCCACCCGATGTCTGGGCAAGGAACACACCGATGGACTTCCTCCAGGGGAACGATCGCGAGCTCAAGGCTGCAATTACTGAAGTGCTGCGGATGCTCAAGGAGAATCCAGGCACCTATTCCGGTGATAACTGACAGCAATGATTCCTTTCAACTTCTCATTTAAGCAAGGCAACATGCCACGCCACGTTCTTCTCAGAACAGCCGGTATTGCACTGCTTGGTTGTATGACTGTTGCACCACTCGTTGCCGCGGCACAGGGCCGCGGCCGCGGGCAGGGTGCGCCAGCCGGCAATCAGGCAAGCAACGGCCCAACGGTTCCCCGTGCTCTTACCCTCGAAGATTACGGCAAGTGGACCCGGATCAACTCCGCAGCACTGTCGTCCGATGGTAAATGGATGACGTACGCCTACGCGCCAAATGAAGGCACGGGCACGCTGTTCATTAGGCAGATGGATGCCGGAACCATAGACACCATTGCCAATGGTTCACAGCCCCAGTTCTCCGACGACGCACGCTTCGTTGCGTACTTCGTAGCGCCAGCCGGTGGCCGCGGTGGTGCAGGCGGCGGCAGAGGTGGCGGAGCGCCTCCAACAGCTGTACCACCCGGTCGTGGTGGTGGCGGACAGGCCGCAGCAGGTGGCAACCAGCGCCGGCTGGAACTCAGAGACCTGAATACAGGAGAAAAGATTCCGTTTGCCAACGCGAACACTTTCAGGTTCTCGCAGAACTCAAAGTGGCTCGCCATTCGCGCAAACCGCGCAGCCAACGATGCGCGTTTCCAGGGTGCTGACCTTATCGTGCGCGATCTCACTTCAGGCGCGATGCGCAACATCGGTAACGTCAATCTCTACTTCTTTGACAACTCCGGGCGCTATCTCGCCTACACCGTCGATGCTGCTGAAAAACTTGGCAACGGTGTTTATGTCATAGACCTGAACGATGGCAGCACCCGGTTGCTCGATGGCGCTGCCAAGGAGTACGACGGACTTATCTGGCACGACAAGAATGCCAGCCTTGCTGTGCTGCGTGGCGAAAAAGCCGAGAAGTCACGTTACAAGGACAACGTCCTTCTGGCGTGGCTCAATATCGGTACGCCCACTGCACGCAACGTCGAGTATGACCTGAGCAAGGATGCGACCGCACCCAAAGGGATGATCCTGAGCGAGTTCTCAGCGCCCCGCTTTGATAAGGATGGAGCACGGATCTTTGTAGGACTCAAGGATCAGGCTGTACAGCCAGCACCTGCCAATGGCGCTGTAGCCAATGTGGATGTCTGGCACTATAAGGACACCGAGCCGCAGTCACAGCAGCTCGTACGTCTCGCGCAGGAATCACGCTCCACGCAGGCAGCTGTATACGACCTGACTGCAAACAAACTGGTGCCACTGGCCGACAGCAGCATGCGTACTGTGACGCAGGCAGGCAGCGGCAAGTGGGGAATCGGACGCAACGATGCCACCTACCGCGGTGAAGTCTCCTGGGGCGGTTCACGCGCTGACTATTATCGCGTTGATCTCGCAAACGGAGATCGCACGCTGATTGACAAGGCGCTGATGCGCACGATGGGGAACTCGCCCGATGGCCGTTACTTCCTGTACCTCAAGGACAAGAAGGTGTACTCATACGACCTGAACACCGGAAAGTCGGCACAGATCGATGCACCGGCCAAGGTGAGTTTCGTTGATATCGACGACGATCATCCGTATGAGCTTCCACCTTACGGTGTTGCAGGGTGGAGCAAGGACGGCAAGTCGGTACTGCTCAATCACAAGTACGACATCTGGCAGCTCGCACTCGACGGAAGCAAAGCATCCAACCTTACCGCGGGTCTGGGTGATGCACAGAAGATCCGTTTCCGGATTGTGAACTTTGAGGCAACCGGTGGCGGCCGCCGCGGTGGACGTGGCGGTGGCGGATTCGGTGGTGGCGGTGGTGATGACCCGGGGATCGATCTCACGAAGCCGATCACGCTCCAGGCCTTTGGCAGTCTGACCAAGAAGTCCGGGTACTGGACCGTCAACGCAGGGAAAGAACCCACACCCATCATTTTTGAGGATCGGAACATCGGCGGCGTACAGAAGGCAGCCAAGGCCGACCGGATGATCTTCACCCGACAGTCGTTTACTGAGTTCCCCGATTACTGGGTTACGAACACAAAGTTTGCGGACGCGAAAAAAGTCACCAATGCCAACCCGCAGATCGCAGAGTTCCTGTGGGGGAGCAAGAGACTCATCGAGTACACCGACTCACGCGGCAACAAGCTGCAGGGCACACTGACGCTGCCGGCGAACTATGAGGAAGGGAAGAAGTATCCGATGCTTGTGTACTTCTATGAGAAGATGTCTGATACCCACCACAACTTCTCGATGCCCGTGTACGATGACAGACCGCACATCTCCACTTACGCAAGCGGCGGATACCTGGTGCTGCAGCCCGATGTCGTTTATACCATCGGACGTCCTGGCACTTCAGCTGTGGACGATGTCACCAGTGCCGTTAAGAAGGTCATCGAACTTGGATACGCCGACCCCGCACACATCGGATTGCAGGGACACAGCTGGGGCGGTTATCAGTCGAGCTATATCATCACACAGACTGATATGTTCGCAGCCACGGTGACAGGCGCGCCGCCGACCAACCTGGTGTCCTTCTACGATCAGCTCTACAAGCAGACCGGAACGGTACAGCAGGGGATCATGGAAGTCGGACAGGTACGCATGGGACAGGACAGCACACCCTGGACCGCCCGGGCACAATACGAAGACCAGTCACCCGTGCACAATGTGCAGAAGATCAAGACACCGTTCATGATCCTGCACGGTACTGCCGATGGCGCAGTTGACTACGTACAGGGACTCGAATACTTCAACGCTGCACGCCGCAACGGCAAGAACGTCATCTTCCTTTCTTACCCTGACGAACCGCACCACCTCGGCAAGAAGGGAAACCAGATCGACTTCCAGATCAGGATGCGACAGTACTTCGATCACTATCTGAAGGGCGCACCCGCACCCAAGTGGATGGTTGAAGGAGTGCCCGCAACACGGAAGGGTGAGCCGCCTAAGTAATCAGCGGCAGCATGTAACAGAACGGGGCAGAGGTGAATCTCTGCCCCGTTTGCTTTTGTGCGACAGCTGTGTATGTTGTGCGCCCGACCCGATGGTATTCAGAATGATATTCAGAATGGTACTCAGAGTGGTATTCAAGTGTCAAAAACGAACATCAATACAACCGCTGTAACGGATCCCGGCAAACTGCACGCACGCGTTGCTGGCGAACTGGGTGTTTCCGCTGCCCAGGTGGCTCGCACACTTGCGCTCTTCGACGAAGGCGCAACACTCCCGTTCATTGCACGGTATCGGAAGGAGGTTACGGGCGGGCTCGATGAGATCCAGTTGCGTGATATCCGTGAACGTGCCCAGTACCTCACTGAACTCGGTGAACGGCGGGAAGCGATTCTGAGAAGCATAGAAGAGCAGGGGAAGCTGAACGATGAGCTCAGAAATGCCATTGCGAATGCTGATACCAAGCAGGCGCTTGAAGATCTCTATCTGCCATTCAAGCCCAAACGCCGGACGCGCGCAGCTATCGCACGTGAACGCGGACTGGAACCACTGGCCGACAGTATCCGCGATCACCGGAACAGCGATGCCGGGGTTGCACGCATGGCTGCTGACTATGTGAGCGATGAAGTACCCGATGCCGATGCCGCGCTTCAGGGCGCACGCGATATCATCGCAGAGGAGATCAGCGAGCGCGCTGATGTGCGCGGCTGGATCCGGGATGTTTCGCGCGCACGAGGCACAGTCAGGAGCACGGTTATACCAGGCAAGGAACGGGAAGACTCGCGCTTCAGGGACTACTTCGACTACAGCGGCCCGGTAGTTGACATACCTGGTCACCGAATGCTCGCGATACGGCGAGGCGAAGCCGAGGGCGAGCTTTCATGGCGTATAGAGACTCCGGCGGATGAACTGCGCACGTGGCTTACCAGAGAAGTGCTGCGTAGTTATGGAGTTGGCAATGGGGTTGGTAATGGGGTTGGTCGTGGAGCGGCTGCCGGTACCGCGGGTGCACGCAACACTCCAACCGGCGCTGTAGAGCAGCTCTCGCTCGCGGCAGCCGACGCGCTGCGCCGGATCATTGCGCCGGCGATTGAAGTGGAGCTCAGGCTCGAACTCAAAACCCGCGCTGACGAAGAAGCAATTGCGATCTTCGGAAGGAACCTCGAGCAGCTGTTGCTGGCATCGCCAGCAGGTGAGCGACGGGTTATTGGGCTGGACCCAGGGTTCAGAACCGGTGTCAAGGTTGCTGTTATTGGTGCAACCGGCGCACTGGAGCACACGGACACGCTCTATCTGCATCAGGAAGAACGATTCAAAGCGCAACTGCGTGCGTTGATTGGTAAGTACTCGCCCGAATTCATTGCGATCGGCAACGGTACCGCAAGCCGAGAAACAGAATCGCTGGTAAGCATGACAGTGAGTGAGGCAAAAGCCACGCAGAGTGCGAGTACTTATGCGAGGGTGCAGGTGGTGGTGGTGAATGAAGCAGGTGCTTCAGTGTATTCCGCGTCGGATGTCGCGCGCGCTGAATTCCCGGGGCTCGATGTGTCACTGCGCGGTGCCGTAAGTATCGCGCGCCGCCTGCAGGATCCGCTCGCTGAGCTTGTAAAAATTGAACCGAAGTCGATCGGTGTCGGCCAATATCAGCACGATGTCAATCAGACACGACTCAAGGGCCGGCTTGATGATGTTGTGGAGAGCTGCGTCAACCGGGTCGGCGTCGAAGTCAACACGGCGAGTAGTGCATTGCTTGGTTATGTCGCCGGAATAAGTAGCGGTGTGGCCCAGGCCATTGTTTCCACGCGCGATGAAAAAGGCGGTTTCAGATCCCGTGCGGAGCTCCTTAAAGTCCCGCGGCTGGGTGCCAGAACTTACGAACAGGCTGCTGGCTTTCTGCGCGTACGCGGCGGTGCACACCCGCTGGACGCAAGTGCTGTCCACCCTGAGCGGTATGCACTCGTGGAACAGATCGCGTCCGATCTGGGGGTTGGAGTGGGTGCTCTGATCGGTGATGACGAACTGATTTCGGCGATCAAGCTTGAAGAGTATGTGAGCAGCGATGCGGGCCTCCCTACGCTGCGCGATATCGCAGCGGAACTGAGGAAACCGGGTCGGGACCCGCGGTCGGCGTTCGAAGCGCCGTCATTTCGGGATGACATCAGCAAGCCCGAAGACCTGAAGCCCGGAATGGTGCTGGATGGAGTCGTCACCAATATCGTGGCCTTTGGTTGCTTTGTGGATGTGGGGGTTCACCAGGACGGACTGGTACACATCAGTCAGTTGGCAGACCGGTTTGTCCGCGACCCAAATGAAGTCGTGACGGTTGGAAAGCGGGTCAAAGTGACTGTGGTTTCGGTTGACCTCCCGCGTTCCAGAATCGCGCTCACAATGCGCAAGGATTCTGGGCAAAAGATTGCGCAGAAGATACGCTAAAAATTCCGCGAAAGTGCGCAAAAAATGACTCTGGAAGGACCGTCCAATCAGCAGGGCTGTATCACTATGTTACTGTAGTCCGGATGGCTGGCGCACGTTTGTCGCCAGCGCCGGTTCTGCCCCGCAATACCACTCTCAATGGAGGAAGGAAATGCTGGTCCACGTAAGCACCAACAACCACCTCGCAGGCGAAAGCCAGCTCGCGGACAAAGTCGCGGAGAACGTCAAGGACAAACTGAAACGCTTCGAGGGACAAATCACCCGGATTGAAGTGTTTATACATGACGACAATGCAGAAAAGAGCGGGGCCGCTGACAAGCGGTGCATTATGGAAGCACGTGTCGCGGGTATCGACCCCATAGCGGTGTCACACCAGGCACCCGAGGTCTCGGATGCCGTCAAGGGCTCCATCGACAAGCTTATGAAGAGCCTGGACCGCACCCTTGAAAAACTCCGTCATCCGACGAAGGGTGTAAATCGCGTCTAGTGACTTAATAGTGGCTTGTTAATGCGCCTTTAATGTAGCGGTAGTCAATAGTGACGTAAAATCCTGGGCCAGTTCATTTGAACTGGCCCTTTGTGATTAGGGGGTTAGGGTTGAGTTGATTTGCCGAGTGCAGCGGGTGCTGTGGAGCGAGAGGAGGCGGTAGCGAGGACGGCGAGGGTGAAGAGGTACGGGATCGCCAGGAATAGTGGGTACGGTATTCCGGTAACGCCGAGTGCTTGTGCGAGGTATTGGGATGCTCCTGCGGCTCCGAAGAGGAGGGCAGCGAGTGCAACGCCTATGGGTGACCAGCGTCCGAGTACGACAATAGCGATGGCGATGAAGCCTCGTCCGGCGGACATGTTTTCGACGAAAGTGCCGGTTTGCGCGACGACGAGTGTAGCGCCGGCGATTCCGGCCATGGTGCCAGCGAAGGCGATGGAGAGGGTTTGGACGAGTGGTGGGGAGATACCGGCAGCGCGAGCGGCGTCTGGGTATTCACCGACGGCTCGGACGGCTAGTCCGGCGTGTGTGCGTGCTGAGAACCAGGCGAGGAGTGGGACAACCAGGTAGAGGGCGTAGGTGAGTGTTGGTTGATTGAAGAATGCGTGTCCGATTATGGGGATTTCGGCCAGGAGTGGGATGGTGGTATTCCCGCTGGTGGGGATCGAGAGGAGAACGCCTTCGCTTCCGTAGAGTGAGCGGTAGAGGGTACCGGTGAGTCCGAGTGCGAGTAGTGTGATAGCGGTGCCGGCGATGATCTGATTGGATCGGACCGTGACTACGAAGAATGCGAATAGGAGTGCGACCGCGAGACCTGCGAGTGCACCGCCGGCGATCCCGGCGCTGACGCCGAGTGCCCCTGCGGCGATGGTAGCGCCTAGAGCGCCTGCGATGATGGAGCCTTCGAGTCCGATATTGATGACACCTGCGCGTTGGCTCATGCATTCGCCGAGTGCGGCGAACGCGAGTGGAGTTGCGGTACGGACTGTGGCTTCGAGGAAGGCGTCGAGTGCCATGTCAGGTTCCCCGTTCAGCAGCGTTGTGTCGTTGGCTCAGTCGTTCACCGACGAGTACGAAAAGTATGAGCAGGGCGTAGATAACGTTAACCAGAACATTGGGGACATTAGCATCGCGTTGCATGGCGCTGGCACCGGCGTCTAGTGCACCGAAGAGCAGAGCTGACAGGAGAACAGCTGGGATATTGAGGCGTGCGAGGAGAGCTACAGCGATAGCGGTGTAACCGTAACCAGGTGAGAGGTCTTCATAGAGTGCGTATGTAACGCCTGTGTATTCGACGGCGCCTGCGATACCGGCGAGTGCCCCGGAGAGGAGGAAGACACCGAAGGAGACGCGAGCGACGTTGATGCGTCCAGCGGATGCGGCGGCGAACGGGTTAGCACCGACGGCTCGTGCGCGGAACCCGCTGGCAGTAGAGGAGGTCCACCAATAGAGGAGGGCAGCGGCTGCAATGACTATGACGAGTCCGGCGTGGAGTCTTGTGCCTGGAATTGTGGGTAGTTGGAGGGTGGTTGGGAGTGTGGGTGATTGCGGGTAGATGCCGAGCGGTTCCTGGAGTGGTCCTCTTACGAGGTATCCGGTGAGGTTAAGTGCGACGAAGTTGAGCATAATGGTGCTAATGACTTCGAGGACGCCGAATGTTTGTCGTAGCCATGCTGCAACGAGTGCCATAGCGGCGCCGGCGGTGGTGCCGGCGAGGAGCATGAGCGGGATTGCGAGGGTGGGGGTTATGGCACCGCCGCCGATTGAGGTGGCGTCGCGTAGGGTGGCAGCGATCGCGGTAGCGGCGGCCGCGCCAGCGAGCAGTTGGCCTTCGGCACCGATGTTGAGGATACCGGCTCGGAAAGCGACGGCGACGGCGAGTCCTGTGAGTGCGAGTGGAATAGCGCGGACGAGGGTTACCGAAAAGAGCTGGTAGGGCGATCCGAATGCGCCGTTCCAGAGTGCGGTGAACGCGCGTACAGGTTCGTGTCCTGTGAGGATGAGCAGGGCAGCGAGTACGAGGGCGGCAAGGCCGAGTGTGGCGAGCAGCTGTAACAGCATTTGAGTGAGCGGAACGCGTGTTCGGAGTATGCTGGCGCTGCCGATGTTGGGAGCTGTCATGATTCGTTCACAATGCTGTCATGGTGTCGGCATGGTGACTTTATGATGCATTAAGCATAGCGTGTCCAACTGCTGCCCGGGTTTTCTCGGCGGGATAGAGCTTGCCTTCACGTATGACAAGAATTCTGTCGGCGATGGAGAGGATTTCGTCCAGGTCGGAGGAGTAGAAGAGGACAGCCGCGCCTGTGGATCGTGCGGTGCGGATGGCTGTGTATACGGCGGCGGCTCCATTGAAGTCGAGTCCCCGTGTGGGGTTTTCGGCGACGAGGAGTGCCGGGTTGTCGATTAGTTCCCGTCCGACGACGAGTCGTTGCTGGTTACCGCCTGAGAGGGTGCGTGCGGCGGCGGTTGGGCCGGCAGCGGTGACGTTGAAGCGCTGGAGCAGCCTGGTAGTTTCGTCGCGGAGAGTGCGCCATGAGATAGTGCCGGTGCGTTGACCTGCTCCGTGGAGGGCGACGTTGGCTTCGAGCGATTCATCGAGCATGAGTGCAGCGAGGTGTCTGTCTTCCGGTATGAAGCCGATGCGATTTGGAAGCGAGATAGCACCGCGTGTGGGGGTGAGTCGGCCGGCAAAAAGACGGAGGAGAGTGTATTGCCCGGAGCCTTCGACGCCGGCGATGCCGACGATTTCTCCGGAGTGGAGTTCGAGAGTCAGGTCGTGGAGTTGTTCGGTGGAGACTCCGACGGCGCTGGCGATGACGGGTGCAGCGGGCGAGTTGGTGGGTTCTGCGGCTGGAGTCGGTACTAAGGGCTTTGTCTCACCTGGGAGTCCGTCAGCACGGTTTCCCGCAGCGGGGTATTCGTGTCCCAGCATTGCGGCGCTCAGGGTTTCATCGGTGGCGGTTCCGCGAGTGGTGGTGAGTACGACGGATCCGCGTCTCAGCACGGTAAAGTCGTCTGCTGTTGACATGGCGTCGCGGAGTTTGTGCGTGATGAGCACGACGGCGTTACCCTGGTCGGCGAACCGTCGGAGCCAGAGGAGGAGTTCGGCGGCTTCGTCGGGGGTGAGGAGCGAGGTGGGTTCGTCGAGTATGAGGATGCTGACGTTGCGGGCTAGTGCCTTGATGATCTCACACCGTTGCTGCGCGGAGATTGAAAGGGAGTCTATCCGTTCATCCGGATGAACGGATAAGCCAGTGCGTGCGGTTAGGGTCCTGACGAGTTCACGCGCTTTCTGTGGCGAGTACATGCCTCGTCCGCCGAGTGCCACGTTTTCTGCTACGGTCATGGAGGGGACGAGCATGAAGTGCTGGTGGACCATACCGATGCCGCGTGCGAGTGCGGTTGCCGGCGATGGGAGAGTGATCTGAGCGCCGTGCATGCGGATAGTGCCGCGGTTCGGGCGCAGCAGTCCGTATGCGATCCGCATCAGCGTGGTCTTTCCGGCTCCGTTTTCACCGAGGAGAGCGTGAACGGTCCCGGCACGCAGAGTGAACGAGACGTTGTCGAGCGCGAGAGTCGTTCCAAAACGGTGCGAAATCCCTTCGAGAGTCAGGAGTTCGTGACTCACGGTGTTCAGGAGCCGGTGGGTAGCCTGAGGAAGCTCCAGGGGAGTCCGTAGGTGGTATTGAGCAATTCACCGACAGCCTGGACCCCCAGCGTTTCTGTAGCGTAGTGACCTGCGTAGATGATGCAGAGATCCAGTTCGATTGCGCTTACGGTGGTGTGGTGTGGTCCTTCGCCGGTGATGAGTGTATCGACGCCTGCAGCTACTGCTTCGGCGATTGTTTCGGATGATGCCCCACCGCCTGTACAGATGGCCCACTTGCGGGTAGTGCGTCCTTTGGTTGGAACTGATGTCCGCACATTGCCACCGTATTGGGCAGCGAAAGCGGTAACGCGTTGTGTGAGCTCGTCGGTTGGGAGGTGGTTTTCGCCCTGCACTCCGATACTGATGTTGCGGTATTGCGCGAACCCGCTGGCTGGTGTGAGTCCGAGTGCAGCTGCCAGGCGTGTGTTGTTGCCGTAGCTGCTGTGGAGGTCGAGCGGCAGGTGTGCGGAATAGAGCGCGATATCGTTATCGAGGAGCGTTTTGTATTTGCGGTAGACGAGCCCGGTAACCGGTTGTACGCCGCTCCAGAAGAGTCCGTGGTGAACTATCAGTAGGTTGGCGTTGATGCGTGCGGCTTCTTCGATGGTATTGAGAGACGCATCAACGGCGACAGCGACGTTGGAGATACTGCCGCTGTTGGCGAACTGGAGTCCGTTTACGGCACCTGGGTAGTCGGGTGTTTCCTCAATGGCGAGCTCGTGGTTGAGGAAAGCGGCCACATCGTGCAGTGCGGCGTTGCCGGTTGTTGGGTGTGTGTTGGGTCTGGTCTGGGGATCGCGTTCAGCGTTCACGGTCTGATCGGGATGGGTGTGTCAGCGCCTGCCAGGATATCATCGAGTTTGTCGAACGTTCCGGCCCGGATGGCTTTGCCGACAGAATCGGCGGCGTCGAGTGCTTTCTGTGGCACTCGTGCTTTCATGGCTGGTTCGGGATTGGGTTCGAAGTAAACTATCTCTTCGCGTACACCGAGGTCTATGACACGACCAACGAAAGTGCCGGCTTTGACTTCCTGTGCGATGCGGAGGAGCGCTTTGGGGAGATCAATGACAACGGACCCGATAATGACGTCGGGTGCAACGCTGTTCTGATCGCCGTTGGTACCGAACGCAAGCACTTTCTTTTCGCGTGCAGCCTGCAGAATGCCGAGTCCGGCGGCGTCGGCATTCTGAAAGATGATATCAGCGCCGCGTGCGATCTGAGCGAGCGCCTGTTCCTTGCCGGCGCTGACGTCGTCCCAGTTACCTATATAGGAAGTGAGGAGCTGAACCTGTGGGTTGACGGATCTGGCACCCCGTTCGAAGGCGATAAAGCTGGCGCGAACGGGTGGAATCTCTGCGCCTGCGATCATGCCGAGTGTATTGGTCCTGGTCATCATTCCGGCGATGATACCGGCCTGATAGGAGGCTTCTTCGAAGGCGAAGGCGATGCCACCGAGGTTGGGAGCGGTGTAACGTCCGGCTGTTACGACGTATGCAGTGTTTGGGTAGTTGGGCGATACGCGTACAGCGGCGTCCTGGAATTCGAATCCGTGTCCGATAACGAGGTTGTATTTCTGTGCGCCGTACTGCCGGAAGTTTTCGTCGAACTCAGCGGGAGTGCGCGTCTGGATGTGAGAGATCTGTGCGCCGAGTGAGTCGCGGATTGCGAGGAGTCCGACGTAAGCGCCGCTGTTCCATGACTGGTCGGAGATGGGTCCGGAGGTAAGGAGTGCAACGCGGAAGGTATTGTCGTTGCGTTGTGAGTTGGTGTCAGCAGAGGTGCAAGCGGCGGCGAGTGTGGCGGTGATTGCAACAGCGACTGTTCTGGCGCAGCGTCGCAATGTATTGCGAGTGGTGAGTATGTAATGCGTGCGGATTCCCATCCGATCAGCCGATTTCAGGGTTGATACCGAATTCGATGAGGAGTCGTTCGAGGTCATCGGGCGAAAAGAAGCGGATCCTGACTTCACCGCTGTCGGTGGTTGTCATGTGAATAGTGGCAGCGGTCTGGAAGCGGCGTTTGAGGAGGTCTTCGATGCGTTTGAGTTGAGCGACGCTGGCTTTCGGGATATTGGCGTGAGTTGCTTGTGTATCGCGTGGTGTTTGGTCTGTGCGTTTTGCAGTGGCTTTGACGCGTCGTTCGACTTCGCGCACGGACATCCCGGAATCGGCGATCTGTTTTGCGAATGCAGAGATTGCGTTGTGATCGTTGAGTGAGAGGAGTGCGCGAGCGTGACCGGCTGTGAGTTTTTTCTCCTGGAGCATGCGTCGTACGCTGGCGGGCAGTTGTAGCAGTCGGAGTGCGTTGGTAATAGTGGTCCGGTTTTTTCCGACTACGTCAGCGATTTCCTGTTGGGAGAGGTTGAACTCATCAGCGAGTCGTTGGTAGCCATCAGCTTCTTCAATGGGATCGAGGTCAGCGCGTTGCAGGTTTTCGATCATCGCGAGTGTGAGCAGAGTTTGCTCATCGGTTTCGCGTACGATTGCTGGTATATCGTTCCATCCCAGGTTTGTAGCGGCTCTCAGTCTTCGTTCACCGGCGACGAGTTCATAGCCGCGCCCATCGGGTGCGGGTCTTACGGTAACGGGCTGCAGGAGTCCATTGGCACTGAGGCTTGCCTGGAGGTCCTGGAGTTCTTCGGTTCGGAACTCTTTCCGTGGCTGATACGGGTTGGGTTTTATATCAGCGATTGGAAGGTTACGGAGTGGTGATTCCGCGTATGGCGAGAGATCAGCGGATTCGGCGTTGGAATCGGCGCGTGCACGGGAGCTGGGATCCGGTTGCGCATGGTTTGAGGTGTCATGCGCGGTGTTCCTGGGAGTTTTTTGTTTAGCGAGGAGCGCATCGAGCCCTCTTCCGAGCCTTTTGGGTGGATCCTGTGGATTCATGGTAACGATCGTTGCGTTGTCCCGAATATATACCGAACGATAATCAGGTATTATTGGGGGGATTGTTTATCGAGGAGTTCTTTAGCGGCGGCGAGGTAGGCTTGTGCGCCTGGTGAGGAGACGTCGTAGAGGACGATGGGCTTCCCGAAGCTGGGAGCTTCGGCGAGTCTGATGTTACGTGGTATGACAGTATTAAAGACTTTACTGCCGAAGTGTTCTCGGGCGTCGTTAGCTACTTGTCTTGAGAGGTTGAGTCTGGAGTCGAACATGGTGAGTAGTACGGAATCGATTTCCAGATTGGGGTTGAGTGCTTCCTGGACGCGTTCGACGGTATTTAGGAGTGCAGACAGGCCTTCCAGGGCGAAGTATTCGCATTGGAGTGGGATGAGGACTCCATCGGCAGCTGTGAGCATATTGAGTGTGAGGAGTCCAAGCGATGGTGGGCAGTCGATGAGAATGAAGTCATACTGATCGCGTACCTGATCGAGTGCGTTTTTCATTCGGACGGTTCTATCTTCGGCGTCGACGAGTTCGATTTCAGCGCCTGCGAGGTCTGGGGTAGCTGGCAGGACGTCCAGGTGTTTAAAGAGGACGTTTTTCTCAATGGCGTCTTGGATGTTGGCGTCACCCATGAGGACGTCATAGTTATCGGGGCGATTGCGATCGCGAGGTATACCGATACCGCTGGAGGCATTGCCTTGCGGGTCGGCGTCGACGAGCAGGGTTCGTTGTTCTGCGACTGCGAGAGATGCGGCGAGGCTAACGGCGGAGGTAGTTTTGCCGACGCCGCCTTTTTGATTAGCGATTGCTAGTATTCGGGCCAACTGAGCGAGGGTAAAGGGGGCCGAATTATGGCCATACGTTGGGATGTAGCACAACCTGAGCTATGTGTGTTTCACGTGGAACAGTGTTGAAAACTATGTTGATTCACTCGGGGAGTGGTGTTTTGGGGGTGATTGTGGTGGTGCGGATGGTTTTCTGGAGGTTTTCTGGAGGTTTTCTGGAGGTTTTCTGGAGGTTTTCTGGAGCTGGCGAGGGATTGGAAGCTGTCGGCTGGGTGGCGCAGTGCCGCCGTTGCTCTAGCTGACTGCTAAAGGGCTAGTGTGTGTTGGTGTTGGGAGTGTGGTTTTGGTTCGCGTGGCCAGGGCCCGATTATCAGGCCCGTAGTGCTCGGGAGCGTGAAGGATAGGTGCTGCGCTTGGAGGAGCATCACCGATTTGTTACGGTTCCTGGCCTTTTCAGCTGACTGCTGATTCGCCTGCTTAGGTGGTAGGTCAGCTGAGCGCTTGCGGCTCCGCGGCTAACAGGCGATTGCTACTGGGGCGTTAGCGTGGGTGTGGGCGTAGCCGAGGGGTGGCGAGCTGGGAGGCGTGGTGGGCCAGAGGATCCGGAGGAGCTAGGTAAGCCAGCGGGTGCTCTTTTAATGTAGTGCGACGTATGTGTGCCGGTGCCAGCCTGGATGCAGAGCGTTGAGTGGTGCGATTTGGTAACGCGTCGATAGTTCAGGTGATGCCGCGGTGGTTCGATCGAAGCAGTTTGGTTCGGCGGACTCGATTTGGTTCACGTGACGCGGCAATGGCGCGGCTGATGCGGTGGTTTGGTAATGTACCAGAATATTGCAGCTGAGATACGGCAATGCTGCGCCAACACGGGCGCGAAAAGCAAAACTTGCCTTGTTTCACGTGAAACAAGGCAAGTTTTATAGTCCGAGCACCGGTACGCTGTTCTTAGTTCGGTTCGAACTTCCAGCGTGTGCGGACTGTTGCGGTGACCTGCAAGCTGCCTTCACTAATTGGCGTAGGAGCGGCGTCGGCTGCAAGTGCCATCATGGGCATCGCGGCTTCGCGGTATTCCATTCCGCGGGCTTCCACTATATCGATCCCCAGGAGCTCGGTGACCTTCCCGCCGGCTGCTTTTGCTGCGAGTTCAGCCTGGCGCTTGGCGCTGGCTACGGCCTGAACGAGCGCTGAGTCGCGCTGGCTGGCTATGTCGGAGCTTCTGAATGTCAGCCCAGCTATCCGGTTGGCGCCTGAGTTGAGTGCGGCATCTATAATGGGGCCGACCTGTTCCACCTTGTCGGCGTCCACCTGCACGATGTTGCTGACCTTGTAACCTACGACTTCGCTGCGCTTAAGAACGTCGTTCCAGCGCTCGACCGCGCTCACTGAGTAGTTCAGTGTCCTGATCTTGCTTGCCTCAATGCCAAGCCCGGCAATTGCCTTGAGTACAGCAGATTGCTTGGTGGCGTTTACCTTGCCGGCTTCGCCGGCAGTGGCAGCCTCGGTTTCGACTCCGATCATTACGGTAGCACGGTCTGGCGTCGCCTGGACTGTGCCGGTCGCAGATACCGTTATTACTGGCGGCTGCGGGGGCTGTTGCTGCGCCTGCAGTGCGGCGGGTGCAGCCGCAAGTAATGCCAGCGATGCTGCTGCCAGTGAACCCGAAAACAACTGTCCTGTCATTGCTATACCTCCATTAAATGTTGTGCGTACCGCAGGTCGCGGCGCTCGGCACGCGCGCCTTACCAACCACTTGTTAATGCCACCTGTCCGTACGGTGGTCCTGCACCGAATAACTACCCTATAACTACCCTGCCAGAAAATTCTGATCCGACCGGAGTGTGATTGTTAACACAATCTTCATTCTTGGCTGGACATGCGCTTCCTCGGCACGAAAGCACAGATTTGCGGCGGCAAGGCCGAAAGTAATTAAACTATGTTGATACTGGCTTTATGATGTATTGATAATGTCTCAGTTTTCGCCATCGCCGTAAATCGCTACATGGCCGCGACGGGCTAGCTCGATCACCAGATTCTGTAAATCCGATGGTCTAACCCCTGGGATCCCCCCAGCCTGCGCTAACGTACTCGGCTTCGTTGCACTCAACTTCTCACGAGACTCAAATGAAAGAGTCTTCATAGTACTGTACTCCAGGTCCGCGGGAAGCAACACCCGACCCATCGACTGCAACCGGCGCGCCCTCGTACGCTCACGCTCGAAATAGCCCGCGTACTTGATCTCCAACTCCGCAGCTACCAATACATCCGACGGTAAACCCACACCCACACCGGCCGCTTCAAACAATGCACCCAGTGAAACGTGCTGGCGACGAGACAACTCCACTGCACGCACGGCATGCGACAGCTGAGCCGAACCCGCCTGCTCCAGAATCGGACGCGCCATCTCTGGAGTAATACTCGTCGAAGCTGCTAAACGCCTGGCTTCAACCATCCGCTCTGCACGTTGCTCGTACAACCGCTGCTCGCGTTCGCCATACAAACCGCAACTCAGCGCAATCTCGCCAAGCCTGCTCACTGCATTGTCCTGACGCACCGTAAGCCGGAACTCACTCCGCGATGTAAACAAACGATACGGCTCGTCGACACCGCGTGTAACGAGATCATCGATCAGCACTGCGATGTAACTCGTATCGCGACCAAGTATCAAAGGCTCATCTTCACGCACATAACGCGCTGCATTTACACCAGCTACAACTCCCTGCCCCGCCGCCTCTTCATAACCGGTTGTACCATTCACCTGACCAGCAAAGAAAAGTCCACCAACCGCTTTTGATTGCAACGATGCATGCAACTGCGTCGGCGGATAATAGTCGTACTCAATTGCATAACCAGCACGCATCATCCGTGCATTACTGAGCCCGCGCACCGTATGAATAATCTCCAGCTGCACAGGTGCAGGGAGCGATGTCGAAAGTCCGTTCACATACAGTTCGTGTGTATCGTGTCCTTCCGGTTCCAGAAAAATCTGATGCCGTTCCGCTTCAGGAAACTTGACGATCTTGTCTTCAACAGAGGGACAATACCTGACACCGCGTGATGCAATAGCACCACCATACATCGCGCTTTCGCCGATGTGATCCGAGATGATCTTCTTACCTGGTTCTTCAAGCGACGTAAGCCAGCACGCAAGCTGTTCCGGATGACGCGTACCGGATTTGCTCCTGCGCGGTGTATCCCAGAAGTGCGACCAGGAATAATCAAACAGCTCAATCTCACTCTGCTGAGGTTCGAGCATTGAGAAGTCAACCGACCTGCCATCAATGCGCGGAGGTGTACCTGTCTTGAAGCGCAATGTCGTAAGGCCGAGTGCATCAAGCTGTTCGCCCAGGTGAGACGTTGCAGCTTCACCTGCTCTGCCACCGGAGATACGTGTGGTTGTTCCGATGTGCATCTTGCCACGTCCGAAGGTTCCGGTTGTAAGCACGATTGCACGCGCACCAAAACGGCGTCCTTCGAGTGTTTCAATACCGCAAACATGCCGGCCGCTGTCATCAAAGATGAGCCGCTGGACTGTTCCCTGGATGGTTAAGAGCGACGGCTGTTCTTCCAGGAGTGTGCGCAGAGCGCGCCGGTAAAGCCCGCGATCGCACTGTGCACGTGGTGCCCAGACAGCGGGCCCTTTGCCGCGGTTGAGCATACGGAACTGCACACTCGCCATATCCGTGGCTTTGGCCATCACGCCACCCAGTGCGTCGACTTCACGCACCACCGTGCCTTTTGCAACGCCGCCGATAGCGGGGTTGCATGAAAGCTGGCCGATCTGCTCCAGCGCAGTCGTTATAAGGGCCACACTGGCGCCTGAACGGGCAGCCGCCACAGCCGCTTCGGCTCCGGCATGCCCGCCCCCGATTACTATCACATCAAAAACTGCTTCCATGTTTCCTTCTGCTGAATGGTGCAGGCTACACGCCGTGCTCCTTCCAAGGAAGCTAAAAAGGTGCGGGCCGCACGCCAGACGCACCGGGCGATTCCACGTTAAAGCGCCCTACTGTATACTCCACACCATTAACCCCGTCCGCGAACCAACCCGAGCCATGCCACTCTCACTTGCTGCTTCTGCACCCACCCTGCTCATCCAGCGGGATGCTTTTGAACGGGCCGGCCTGACGCGCCAGGCGATAGATGAAACCCTCGGGCTCACCGACGAGGAGTTCCGGATGGAGGGGAAGGTCATCGCTATCGGTCCGCTCTATGGCGAACACTCCCTGAGTGAACTGATCGATGCGCTGGAAAACGCGGGGCTCACCTACTTCGACGACTTCTTTGAGATGAGCGGCAACTGGCCAGAGTGGCTCTCGCTTTTTGTAATGGGCGCCTCCTCCTGATTGAAGCCTAAGACCGGTAGGGAGTCCCTCAGCAGGACTCCCTACCAGCCGCGCTCCAGGCACCAGCTGCGGCCGCGTGCGCCCTCTCCCGGCCAGGAGTACAGGATTCAGCGACTCGTGGAGGACGGGCGACGGGTTCCTGGACGATTTCTAAAAGTAAACCCGACAGCAGCCCCTATAACAACAAACATCGCTATATGTACTGCGACCCTGGACGCCGACAGTTCCGCCGACGAGGAAAGCCCAGAGAGCACCGGAGCAACGGCCGCGTACGCACCTACCACAATGCCGTTCACTGCGTACACAACAACCGGATGACGCTGTCTGGTCGCACTCATCAGATACCACAGCCCACCGAGTAGTGTGATGAACAGAAAGGTGGACGCAAACGGGCGAAGTACTGAAGTGAGCGTGAGCGCGTTATCCGTTGCCAATACGACCAAAACGGTATAAAGCGCGGAAACTGCCGCGATAGCGCTGGCGAGCATCCCCACAAGTCGACTGGGCATCAGAAGAACTCGGCGTAGGTTGTTTTTACGATGAAGGCGATGCCTGCGAATGTACGATCACCTGAAGGACCTCGCTAGATCTTCAAGTGGCTCCCGTTCTTTGCTGTGCGCGCCGCCTCCTGATTGAAGCCGAAGACCGGGAGGTCCTCCCTTCGAAGGACTCCCTCCCAGCCGCAGTCCAGGCACCAGCTGCGGCGGTAATGACTACCGGTGAGACGCCACCAGCCGTTCCGTTCGATCGGCAGCGTCTCACTGTCGCAGATGGGGCAGCGGTTGCCGCTGGGTATGACGCCCAGGAACACCTGTGTCAGCACCCAGAACATCGCGAACCGCAGTGCGAGAAAAATCGCTATGAAAGCGACCGCGTCGCCCAGCGTCCATGCGCCCCACTTGCCCATCCTGTAGCCTCAGTTTTCCAGAGTTTCGCGGAAGAATGAAACGGTGCGCGGCCAGGCTTTTTCCGCTGCCGCTCGGTTGGCGCCATTCTGCCCGTCCTGCTGTCTCAGGAAGCCGTGACCGGCCCCTGGGTAAATCTCTGACTCAAAGCGCTTACCCAGTGCCTTGAGCGCGCTGTCGATCGGTGGAATCGTTGCGTTCACGCGTGCGTCGTTTTCGCCAAAGAGGCCGAGTATAGGGGCTTTGACTGAAGCCGCGGTAGCGGGTGCAGGTGCGGAGCCGTAATAAACGACGACCGCGCCGACATCGGGCGAAACCGTAGCGTGAGTGAAGACGGTAGAGCCGCCCCAGCAGAAGCCAACAACTCCGTAGCGCGGGAGCGCGGCCGGGAGTGCCATGCCATAGGCAGCTATCGCAGAAACGCGCCGCTGGACTTCATCCGAGTTAAGCGCTCTGATGACAGCCGGCCCAACGGCCTGCAGGTTTGCGTCGGACTGATCGGTGACCCCTTTCCCACTCGTCAGATCTGGAGCGATTGCGATAAAGCCTTCAGCGGCCAGTTGATCGGTGACGCTCCTGATCCAGGTGGAAAGGCCGTAGATCTCATGGATGACAATCACTACGGGTGCCTTGTCCTTTCGTTCCGGGTACACGACCCAGGCGCGCACACTGTCGCCCTCCGGTGCGGGAACCATGACGAATTCACCATGTCTGGGCGATTCAGCGATCTGTGTCGCGGCGGTCGTCGCAGCCGGTGCGACGCCTATTTCGGTTCGTGCAGCTGCGCTGTGTGAGCCGGACTTGCAGCTCATGGCAGTTGCGGCAAAGAGCAGCAAGGCCGCAGAGAGTCGGAGAGTGTTCATGAGGTGGGTACCATGGTGAGTGGAAGCAGGTGGTATGATAAAAGGTATAGGGTAGTTTTCTCTGTTACCATGTCCCGGGGCATATCCCACGGGAATTTCCAACCCGATACCCGGAGCAGTTGCAATGACAGTGGCAGTTCTGAGCGGCGCTGCAGCGGGGATATTGCTGGCTTTATATCTGGTGCACACGATGCTGCGCCTGTTCATGCCGGATAGAGGCGTCCCGCAGTGGGGGATGCGCGATACCGTCGGCGCAACGCCGCTTTTGCTGCTGGGCGCGGGGCTTGTGGGCTCCGCGATAGCAGTCGGTGCAGTGATCATTGCCGGATCGGCTACCGGCATTTGGACCATGCTGACCGTAGCGCTATTGATGGCAGCGGTGGGGTTCCTGCTCATCTGGTTTGGCGTGAACGCGCTCCGTAAGCTTACGTGATGCATGACGCAATACTTACCCCGTGCTTACGGTGCTTGTCCGACCAACGACAACAGAATGTACACAACCTGACACTGCGATGAACACAACTGGCATACAGGCCCAGATCTTTGGTACCAAAAAGAACGCGGAGACGCGCAAGGCACTCAGGTTCTTTGCCGAACGCAGGATCAAAACGCACTTCGTGGACCTGAACGAGCGTGCAGCATCGCTGGGTGAGCTGCGTCGGTTTGCGCAGAAGTTCGGAACAGCTGAACTGCTCGATCGTGAGTCGCGCCGCTTCAGGGAACTCGGCTTGCAAACCGCGATCTACGGCGACGAAAAGTGGCTGACGATTCTGGCGGATGAACCGCTTCTTCTTCGTCAGCCACTGGTCCGGCTGCAGAACAAACTGAGTATCGGTGCTGCTGAATCGCTCTGGAAGGAGTGGCTCAGCGCGTAACGTGCGACGCTCTTGCGAACTGCATGGTGAATTCCATAATGGAGTCGGCCTTTGCTCCCTGTCCGGTCATAAGGAGTCCGCGCGCCAGCGATTGCCCGAGGAGTCCGTACATGGTTGGGATAAGGAGTGAGGACTCATCTATCCAGCCGCCGTTGTACATGAGCGCATGGTGTCCTTCGTACATGTTCCAGAGTTCGAGTGATCGTTTCATGTCAAAGTAAGAGCCATCGACCACCATGTATTCCGGATTTTCAGAGGCTTTTTCATCAACGAGCCGTTGTGCGAGTCCC
>CAZDMG010000001.1:27953-92730 GCA_964506655.1 uncultured Gemmatimonadaceae bacterium | reverse complement strand
TCCATCGACCGCATGGTATCTATTGGCGCGACACCGGCATTCAACCCATTTGGCCCAGGAGTTGCACCGGAATGACCCCGTTTCATCCGCCCCTCCGCCCGACTCCGCAGTCGGGTCCGGTAATCGTTCCCCGGACACTTACACCTGGCGAAATTCCAGCAGGTGCGTATGCGCCGGGCACTTTTCCGCTCGGGGCGGATGAGCTCGCGGCAATTGTCAGGAACGCACTGGAGGAAGATCAGGCGTTCAACGATGTCTCAACTCTTGCGACTGTCATTTCAACGCGTCACACGCGTGCTGCTGTGGTTGCCCGTACAGATGGTGTTATCTGCGGCGTCCCGCTGGCGTGCGAAGCCTTTCGCCAGCTCGATAACTCCATCACCATACGCGTGGAAGCTGAGGACGGTACGCGCGTTACTGCCGGTGCGAGGGTGCTGGTCCTCACCGGCCATGCGCGCGGTATCCTCTCTGCTGAACGTGTTGCACTCAACTTCATGCAACGCCTCTCAGGGATAGCCACGCTTACGGCCCGCTATGCCGATGCAGTGAAGGGAACCGATGCCCGTATCCTGGATACGCGCAAGACAACGCCTGGATGGCGTCGGCTTGAGAAGTACGCTGTACGCATGGGAGGTGGCGTGAATCATCGCATGGATCTCCGCAGCGGCATTCTTATCAAGGACAACCACATCGCCGCAATCGGTGGTGATATCGCACTGGCGGTCTCCAGAGCACGTGGGTTGGCGCGCCCTGGAACACCCGTGCAGGTGGAGTGCGATACGCTGGAACAGACAGAGCGGGCGCTCGAAGCTGGAGCTGAATGGATACTGCTGGACAACATGAGTCCGGAAATGTTGCGTGAAGCTGTACTTCTGTGCAAAGGGCGTGCAACTTCTGAAGCATCGGGTGGGATAACACTGGACACGGTAAGAGCGGTGGCGGAAACCGGAGTCGATCGCATTTCAGTCGGTGCTCTTACGCACTCACCCGGCGCCCTGGATCTGGGGCTGGACTTCGAACGGCGCTGAGCCGGGAGTAATCACATGTCGAGGCCGGATATTATCCGCGTCATCCTTGTGGATGACCACCAGATAGTACGTGCAGGACTCAAAGCGGTGCTGGCATCCGCCAAAGACATCATGGTTATCGGTGAGGGGAGCAACGGGAAAGAGATGCTCGCGCTCTGCGAACGACTGGATCCGCATGTGATCGTTATGGACCTCTCAATGCCGGAGATGGACGGGATGACCGCGCTCCGCGAACTCCAGCGGATCGAAGCTGCACAGAATGTACCGGCTTCCGAAGGGCGGACGCGTCGCGTTCTGGTCCTTACAATGCACGCCGAAGAAGAACACCTGGTGGCCATGCTTGAAGCCGGTGCTGGTGGCTACCTGCTCAAGTCTGTTGCTGAACGTGAGCTCGTGGATGCGGTAAGAACCGTGGCTGCGGGCGAGGTCTATGTACAACCATCGGCTGCACGCGCGCTCGCCAAGGGTCTCTTAAGGCGCGATGGCGCTTCTGACGAACGCTCACGCTTCGACAAACTCACAGACCGCGAACAGGCAGTGCTTAGGCTCATTGCCGAAGGCTTCACTGCCCCCGAGATCGGTCAGCGTCTCCTTATCAGCCCCAAAACGGTGGATACGTACAAGCAGCGTATCGGTGAAAAGCTGGGGATCACGCACCGCAACGACTACGTGAAACTGGCGCTGCGGCTGGGGCTTCTTAAGGACGGCTGACTAAACGCAGTCACCATTGCGCATCGCGCCAGTAGCGTACACCACTACCCGCGGGCCCAGCGACGCGCACTTATCGCGCACTTATCGCGCCTACGGTAAGCCCCAGTCGGGGGTACTCTGGCAGCCGTGTACAATAATCCGGGTCACATAGACTTCCGGTGACAGTTCCCTGAGGTCGGTATTGGTCCAGTCCTTTCCCGTCGAAGGCGGTTCAGACAACCTGAATGTCAGCCCACAGTGACGCGATTCAGAGACTGCGTACAGATAACCGCTTCCGGTAAGCGGAGTCAGATCCGGATACTGCAGCAACGCACCGATCGGCGAGCCGACGTGCACTGAATCGTACGTCATGAGCCCGGGTGAACGCACGAGTATGCGCCATATGTAGCCGTTGGATCCCTCGAGCATTATGGTGTCGGCACCGAGTGCGACGGATATTATGCGCGGGCTGGCTTCGCCGAGTATGAGAACAGTTGTGTCGGCGGTAACTGTACAGTTGGCCAGTATGGTATCGATTGGCATACCGGGGCGGAGCCAACCTATACCGTCACCGGTGATTGGAGCGCTGCCACAAACCGCCGGATTTCGCTCGGCAATTCCGTTTGTGGCAGCTGCTGCATCAGACTGCCCGTTGGCGTCTCCGGCACTGCTGCTGCAAGCCAGGGCGACCGCCGACACCAGTGCAAAATTGGCGACGGTGGTGAGCTGCGTGAGAATTTGTTTCACATGCGCCTCATCGGTAACTCACTTGTAAACGTTGTGAAGCGCATGTGAAACTCATCTCTGCCAGCGGGTTTCGTTGGTGGTAATTGTGGCCCTCAGCTACGGCTGCGCAGTCACCGTGATCGTAACCCGCGTGATCTTGCCTTCGGGCTGACCAAGTGAGTTAAGTGCACGGAGCGTAAACACAGCGGTTCCCGGGGTCTGCGCATCCACATTGATAATACCGTTGGTTACCGTGGAGGCGCCACCAGTGACACGCGCGATCGCCGGATGGCTGCTGCTGACACTGATCGTGCGCCCGAGCAGTTCATTGCCGTTGGCGTCGCGCACAGTGTACGAGAAGGAGTTGCCTGCCTTTTTCTCTTCGAATGTCACTGTGGAATCCACCACATAGATAGAGTCGGCAGGTACCTGCTGGATGATGATCTGGGCAGTACCGTTCCTGCCTTCGCTCGACGCACTGATGGTGATGTTGCCTGCGCCGTAGGTCTGGATGGTGGCACTGTTTTCACCCGTCGAGATGACCGCGCCACGTACCGGATCGGAGCTGTTCCATTCCAGCACACGGTCGGTAACACTGTTGCCAATGGAGTCTTCCACGACGGCCGATACAGTTGCTGTAGCACCCTGGATAACTGACTGCTGAGCAGGCGACAGGGTGATCCTGGCAACCGGAACCTTGGTAACCGTTATGGAAACCGTATCGGTGACACCTTCAGCGTCCACCGCAATCCGCCCCGAGCCGAGTGCAATTCCGGTTACGATCCCGGAGGAAGTCACCGAAGCAATATCCGGATTTACCGATTTCCAGGTAACAATGCGTCCGGGTGGAATGACGTTGTTTACAGAATCGAGGAGTTGAACCGTGAACTGACGCGGTGCCGTAAGGCGAAGTGTCTGGTTCCGCTGCTGGATTGTGGCAGTGACAATGCGCGGTTCGACCGCTTCAATGTCCATGTTGCAGCTTATCGATGTGTTCTCAGGCCATGCGGCGATGATCTTTGCGAGCCCTGCCTTCTTTGCCGTAACCACACCCGTCGAAGAGACGGTGGCGTTTACTTCGTTGTCGCTGGACCAGTTCATAACGCGGCCCGTATTCGACAGAACATTTGATGCTGTATCGCGCAGCACCAGCGTGGGCTGGAACTGGCCATTGATAGTGACTTTCCTGAGCGCTGGTGTAAGCTCGCAACTGCCGACAGGGACGAGTGTGACCTGCACACTGGCTGAACCGGAGCGGCTGTCTGTAGTGGCGACGATTGTAACGTTGCCGGGCTGACGTGCGGTAACGTTGCCGCTGCCATCCACCGATGCGATCGCGGTATTGCTGGACGACCACTCAAAGACGCGCCCCGTAATAACCTCGTTGCGGGAGTTCTTCGCCACGGCCGTGAACTGCCGCTGATTGTTTACGCGCAGTACCACCGGACTCGGCGTTACCGTCACAACCGCAGCCTCTTCAGGCACAACTGTTACTTGCGCGCTGGCGGAATGACCGTCTGCGGTGGCAGATATCTGGACCTGCCCGACAGAAATCCCGATTACCTGCCCTTCGGGGGTCACAGTGGCAACCAGTGAGTTATTGGAGCTGTATCCGACCCGCTTGTTGCGCAGCGTTGCGCCTTTGCAGTCGAAAGCTGTTCCAACTACCTGTACAGCACTGTTGACCCCAACGGTGATATTCTGGGGTGCAATGGAGACAGAACAGGCCTCGGGCGGCTTGAACGAGTCACAGCCGGCAATCAGAGCGATTGCAGCGAAAGAACCGGCCGCGAATGCGAACCGGCGCGAAATAGCAGGGATTGCGTTAAACCGCATGCAGGGACTACCTGTCGGCAATGGTTAAGTAAAGCAAATGAACACGCTCATGAGAGACGCATGGTCGGCGTCAGCCGTAACCGTTACAATAGTGGCACAATGCACGTAAAGTTTCCTCAAATGCCATCTGCACCGGTGCTGAGTGCTGGAATAGCCGAATCCAGCTGCTGCGCGAGTGCCTGGGCCTCGGTAACCGGCAACTGACAGACGAAGCCGCGGCACAGGTACGCCGTGGCCCTGCCATCGGTGAGCCCCCGCCCATCGAAGACGGGTAGCGCAGGCACTTTGCCCAATCCAGCGTGCCCCGCGACCACCATCCCCGGGCCGAACCGTCTGGACGCCTCCGCTAACAACTGTTCCGCTTGCGGTAAATCAGACGCCATAATAACGACAGTATAGCGATCATATAGCAGCATATCAAGAATCGACAGGGCGTTGCCGTAACCCAGTGGCCAATCCAAGGCCCGGTCTGCCAGGCGTGCCAGCTCCAACTCAGCCTCACTGGACCAAGGCTCCTTGCCGGTCAGTTCCGAAAGTTGCAGCAAGAGCTCCATCGCCTGGGACACCCCCGATGGCGTCGCGTTGTCTGATTGTTCGCGGGGTCGCGTGATCAGCGGCGCGCTGTCGCTCGCGGTGTCATACCAACCGCCGTCACTGTCACGGAACCGGCACTCCATCTCTTGTGCGATCGAAATGGCAGCCTCGATCCAACGCGGGTCCAGTGTTGCTGCGTGCAGTGCAAGGAAACCCAGCCCGACTGCGGCGTGGTCCTCAAGGAGGCCGTCCAGACGGGAAACGCCGCCCGCATATACTCGGCTCACTTTGCCTCCCTTCACCATCTGCTTGAGAAGGAACTCGCCGTTGGCGATGGCCGCGGCAAGCCATTTCTCGCTGCCGAACACACGCGCTGCGTCTGCAATTGCGCGCAGCATCAGCCCATTCCAGGAGGCAAGAACCTTCTCGTCCCGGGCCGGTCGTATCCGCTTTTCACGTGCTGCCAGAAGCTTTGTCACACTCCGCTTCCGGATAACCTCCTGCTCCTGTGTCAGGTGCCCTGCCACATTCAGTATCGAACGGCCGTCCAGATGACCACTCTCGCTTACACCCCAATAGCCCCGCATGGTCGCGGCATCGTCCCCCAGTACCGCATCGAACTCCTCGCTGGGCCATAAGTAGAACCACCCTTCACGACCTTCGCTTTCCGCGTCCAGCGATGCAAAGAAACCGCCAGACGGCAAACTCATCTCCCGCATCACCCATTCCAGCGTCTCGGCCACTACCCGCTTAACATCGTGGTCGCCGGTAACCTGCCACAGTTCGACACCAAGCCTGACCAGCAGGGCATTATCGTAGAGCATCTTCTCGAAGTGCGGTACCAGCCAGCGATTGTCCACGCTGTAACGGTGAAAACCGCCACCCACCTGATCGTATATGCCACCGTTTGCCATCGCGCTGAACGATTGCCGTACGATTTCAAGCATTGCCTTGTTATCAGTTCGCACAGCGGCACGCAGCAGGAATGCAAGCGCCATCGTCGACGGGAATTTGGGGGCATCACCGAAGCCGCCGTTGATACGGTCGGCCTGCTCCATCAGATGCTCAGCCGCACGCATTAGAAGAGCCCGGTCGGGGAGCCCCGTCACATGCTGCACAGCATTCGCGTTCGCATACAGTGCGCGCATCGTTTCCGCGGTTTGCTCCACAGCATCTTTCCTGTTCTTCCATGCGTCCGCTACCACACGAAGCACCCGTGTAAAAGCGGGCATACCGTGTCGGTCCACCGGCGGGTAATAGGTCCCGCCCCACCAAGGCACACCTTCCGGCGTCAGAAACACCGTCATCGGCCATCCGCCTGAGCCGGTCATCGCCTGCACGGCCTGCATATATATGCCGTCCACATCGGGGTGCTCTTCCCGGTCAACCTTGATGTTGATGAACAGCTCGTTCATGAGACTGGCGGTGGCTGGGTCCCGGAACGACTCGCGGGCCATAACGTGGCACCAATGGCAGGCGGAATAGCCAACGCTGAGCAGGATCGGCTTGTCCTCCTGCTTTGCACGCCCGAAGGCCTCATCGCCCCACGGGTACCAGTCCACTGGGTTCTCTGCGTGCTGCAGCAGATAGGGACTCGTTTCAGCAGCCAGCCTGTTTGTCATGTTGCATGAACCGGTTAAATGCGGATGGCATCTGTGAATGTCATGCATGCAAATTACACAGACATGTTCACGGAAGATTGTACTCAGGCGTCGGCATGCTGGCGCCAGGCTGTTGGGTGGTTGCTGCTGGCGCTCGCAATTCGCGCTGTATTGTCGGCAGTAACGCCACTCTTCCCTGATGAAACCTACTACTGGGAATGGTCCAGGCGCCTTGCCGCAGGCTACTTCGACCATCCACCGGCAGTCGCATGGATGATCGCAACCGGCACAGCAGTACTCGGCGATACAACAGCCGGTGTGCGCCTGTTACCACTTCTGCTTGCATCGGTGACACAGCTCGCGATCGTAAGCATCGCAGCCGGACTGGGAGGCGCAACCGCTGCCATGCGTGCAGCGATGTTCAGCACACTTCTCCCCATAGCAACGCTCGGGCTCGTGCTCGCCACACCCGATGTCCCGCTCTTCGCCTTCGTAACGCTTGCACTCTGGAGCGCCGATCGTGCGCTCTCAAAGCCTGCAGCTTCCTCACAGGCGCTCGTATGGTGGATAGTGATGGGCATTTTCACTGGCGCGTCGTTCCTTTCCAAGTACACTGCCGTTCTTCTCCCTGCAGCGATGTTCGTCGCCTTCCTGCTGCACCCGCTGCTCAGACGGCGTTTCCGTGAACCTGGTCCGTGGATTGCAGCACTTATTGCAATCGCGTTCTTCGTGCCCGTCGTCCTCTGGAACCAGCAGCACGATTACATCTCTTTCCGCTTCCAGCTCGGACACGGACTCGGCAGTGGTGCCAAAGGGAGTATCCTTTCACGCGAAGCCGAACTCATTGGCGGTCAGCTCGCGCTTGCGACACCTGTGCTTGCGGTACTTCTGGCAATTGCGGTGTGGCGCCAGCTGCGCGTGCCACGCGTGTCATCGCTTACACCGCCCCGTGACACTGCGCCCTTTGATGTTGAGCGCACAGAGAACGTGAACGCGAGGAAGTTTCTGCTGGCAGTGGTTTCCGCAGTCCCGCTTGTATTCTTTGCGATAAGTGCAACACGGCGAAGTGTGGAAGCCAACTGGCCGGCGCTTATTTATCCTGGGGCGATTGCACTCCTGGCAGCCACTGGTGGCGCGGCGTATTTCGGACGCTGGTGGCGGTATGCTGCCTGGACGGCGGGGTTTTTTCTGGTGGTACTGAGCGCACAGGTGATTTATCCCGTGCTGCCGGTTGCGCCACGCAAGGACCCGGTTGCGCGTGCATACGGATGGGACAGGCTCGCAGCAGTAGCAGACTCTGTCGCGGCAGTAAGCCGTAATGAGTACAGTTCAACAGTGAATGCAGGAGTGGGCGCAGAAGCAAATGCGACGGTAACCGACAATAGTAGTGCTTCGCGTGGCACCGCCAGTAGTGAAGCCAACCCTGGCACCTCATATCCTGTTATCGCCACGCACTTCGCCTCCGAGCGCTACCAGGATGCGTCCGAGCTTGCGTTCCATCTGACGTCGCAGCCCGTAGTACTCGCACTCAACATTGCGAGTCGTCCCAACCAGTATGATCTCTGGTACTCCACGGATTCGGTCATTCGCGCGGGCGACAACCTTGTGGTGTCATTCGACGACAACCCGGCAGGCGACGAGCGCGCGCGTACTGTAAGTCGGTGGTTTGCCCAAGCAATCGACGGCCAGCGTGTGATTCTTGCACGTGGCACCGGTGAAGTGGCGCACCGCAAAGTCTGGCTTTTTATCAACGCGCTGCCACCAGAGCAGCGGCACACCGTTTCACCCGATTCCGGAGGAACTCCATAATGTGGCAGACAGTCGCTGCAGTAGCAGCAGGCGGCGCAGCAGGGTCAGTTTTCCGTTTCCTGCTCAGCCAGCAGATGCTGCATCTCAGCTCCGCATTTCCGTGGGGAACCTTCGTGATCAACGTGACAGGCTCCTTCCTTATCGGATTCTTTGCAAGGGCACTCTCCGGGCCCACCGCGGACCCGGTTCTCCGCGTGGCACTTACGGTCGGCTTCTGCGGAGGCTTCACAACTTTTTCCACTTACAGTTCCGAGATGGTGCTGCTGATCGAGCAGGCGCGCGCAATGCGTGCACTCGTCTATATGTTGAGCAGTACCGTGGCTTCTGTGACTGCAACCGTGGCAGGACTCTCGCTCGGCGGTACGTTCGCAGGGCGCTGATACAACACACAGCACTTTCAACTCACATTCAGTTCACTTTCACCGCATCATTCGCAACACGGAAACAACAGACTCACATGTCAGTAATACCAGACGATATCGCGAAGTGGTGCGACGCCAATGACGACGTTGCACAACAACAACTCTTCGAACTGCTGCGCATACCAAGTGTAAGCGCACGTTCCGAACACAAGGAGGACTGCAACAAAGCGGCCGCTTTCATCGCAGGCCATCTGGAGCGCATCGGTTTCGATGTGGCTCTCCATCCAACTGAAGGACACCCGATCGTACTCGGCGAATGGCGCAAGGCTGCGCCCGGTGCACCAACGCTCCTTATATACGGGCACTACGATGTACAGCCGGTAGAGCCACTGGAGCTGTGGGAATCGCCGCCATTCGAACCGGAAGTGCGCGATGGGCGCATCTATTCGCGCGGCTCTGTTGATGACAAAGGACAACTCTTTCTGCATATAAAGGCACTCGAAGCCCATCTCGCAGTGCGCGGTACTCTTCCTATAAACATCATTTTGCTCGCAGAAGGCGAAGAGGAAGTCGGAAGCGTAAACCTCGAGGCATTCCTGCGAAAAAACCGGGAGCGTCTCGCGTGCGATGCCGTAGTGATCTCCGACTCGGCAATGTTCGCACCGGGGATCCCCAGCATACTGTCGTCACTACGCGGTATGGCGTACTGCGAGATCAATGTGCGTGGCCCGTCCGGCGACCTGCACTCCGGTATGTACGGTGGCGCAGTTGTAAACCCCGCAATGGCGCTTGCGCGCATTCTTGCCACCATGCACGACGCCAATGGCCGCATTGCGATTCCCGGCTTCTACGACAAGGTCCAGGTATGGCCGCAAGCGGTACGCGAGCAGATGCGCACTCTCCCCTTCAGCGACGAAGGGATGATGAAAGAAGTCGGAGTCAGCGCACTGGGCGGTGAGCAGGGATACACAACACTCGAAAAACTGTGGACACGCCCAACCTGCGAAGTGAATGGACTCCTCAGTGGTTATACCGGTGAAGGCGCCAAGACTGTGCTTCCAGCGGTATCAATGGCAAAGGTCAGTTGCAGGCTGGTCCCCGATCAGGATCCGGCTGAGATCGCTGAGTTGCTGCGGAGACATGTCGAGCGGGTGGCGCCGCCAGGAGTTTCGGTAACTGTAGACTACCTGCACGGCGGGCGCCCATGGCGTGCTGACCTGAAAGGTCCGATTATCGATGCCGGGATTGCTGCACTTACTGCTGCATTCGGACGTGCACCAGTTATCACAGGCGAAGGCGGTTCAATCCCGGTGGTTGGCGATTTCGAATCGATACTCGGTGCACCGGTACTTCTGATGGGCTTCGGGTTGCCGGGCGAAAATGCGCACGCCCCCAACGAATGGATCAGTGTTGAGAACTATCGGCTGGGTCTTCGTGCGGCAGCTGTTCTGTACGCGGAATACGGTTTGCGCGCAGTCTGAAGTCCGCCACTACCGGGCGGTGATCGGAGTACCAGGAGTCTCCGATCACCACCTTGAGTGGTGTCATCAGTGAGCCGTTGGTCAGAATATGATCGATACGGATGCGGAGCAGCTTTCCCTCCACCTTCGACCAACCCAGTCCATTGCCAACGCGCTCAAAGGTGTTGGAAAGATGCGACCAGTATTGTCGGTAGATAGTGCTTTCAACGGGCATATTGAAATCACCCACAACGATGAGCGGCGTATTTACCTCCCCTGAGGTCGCGTAGAGAGAAGCCCGTTCTGAGGCCAGCTCACGTGCACGCCTGCTCGACGTCAGCCGCTCGTCGATCTCCTGCACAGCCGTCGCAGAGATCACACGTGCAGCTTCCTTTACTGCATCTGTTGTGGTGGACGGAACCAGTCCGTCGCCCGCCACCAGTGATTCGAGGCCATAGCGTGCAGTGGGGAGGTGCAGATTGACAAAAACAAACGGGCCATTGGGGGTGTCGATTCTGTAGCGCGCGAGATTGCCATAACCGCCAAGGAGCCCGCGCTCGCGTCCGCTGTCTTTGGGGCTGTTCATACTGTCGAGCGGAGTCAAGGGCCAGCGGCTCAGCGTGCAAAGGCCGCTGACCTGATCGGTGTACCAGCCATCGAGCTCCTGGATTGCTGTGCGCAGCTGTTCGCCGCACTCCTGGAAGCCGATGATTTGCGGGTGATAGGTATCGATGAGATCAGTGAGCTGGAGCGACAGGAGATTCCCGATCAGCACATTGAATGTCATGACGCGCACAGTGCCGCTCTCTGGAGACTCCGGGAACGATCTCATCAGTGCGATCGGCGCAAAGCGCGCTCCCATCACCGGGACAACCGCGATCCAGGTTGCGATCAGGAGCGGAATTATTGCCCGGCGCGCAGATATCAGAACCCACGGCAGTACGACAATTACCGGGATCAGTACAGCAGCCCGCGGTCCATATGCCAGCAGCGTCGCCGGCAGAAATTTCTCGGATGTAAAGCTGAGCAGCATCCACACGGAGAACATGAGCAGTGCAACTCCCCATGCCATTCGCGTTGCGTACCGCCGCGAGCGATTCGGATGCACAAAGTCATGAATGACAAGTGCGAGCCACTGTGCGATTCCGCGGTTCCACGAAGCAAGCGTGGTGCAGAGCTGTGCCCAGAGCCGTGTCTTCCACGAAGTGGTGCGGCGACTCCCTTTGCGTGGCTTACGCCACATCGCATACCACTCCTGATCGGCGTCGGCAGCTGTATTCCCAGCTGCGTTCCCAGCTGCGTTCCCAGCTGCACGTCTGGCCCCACCACCCGATGCTGCACCCTGTTCGGGCGCAGGCTTTTCAATCACTACAGTGCGACCACAACTGCAGCGTATGCGACGACCTATATGCGAGTCGTCGCTGTGGAATACGTTTCCGCAGGTGCACCGGACCGTGAAGCCTGTCCGATGCCCGCGAGAACTTCCTTCCATCTGCTCAGAGGCCGTCGAGCAGCGAGTCGTTGTTGGACGTACCCGCGATGCGTTTGATCAACCACTCCATCGCCGACTGCGGTGGCATCTGATGCAGCCCGCGCCGCAGCAGATAAACCTTTTCAAGCTGATCGGGGCGGTAGAGCTTCTCCTCTCTGCGTGTACCGCTGGTGGCTATATCGAAGGCTGGGAAGATCCGCCGGTCGGCCAGTGAACGATCAAGTTTGATTTCGCTGTTGCCGGTACCCTTGAACTCCTCGAAGATGACGTCGTCCATCCGTGAACCGGTCTCGACGAGTGCAGTTGCAATGATGGTAAGCGAGCCGCCACCGTGCTGCTGTGCGATCATGCGTGCAGATCCGAAGAAAGCCTTGGGCTTCTGCATCGCAGTGGCGTCCAGTCCGCCGGACATGGTACGTCCTGTGCCGCGATCGACTGTGTTATGTGCGCGTGCAAGCCGTGTGATGGAGTCGAGCACGATTACAACATCCTTGCCGAGTTCCACGAGTCGACGGGCGCGCTCAAGAGTCATCTCGGCGACTTCCACATGTCGCTTTGGCGGCATATCGAAGCTGGAAGCGACAACTTCGCCGTAACCCCAGTCGATCATTTCGCTGACTTCCTCGGGACGCTCGTCGACGAGCAGGATGAGGAGCACCGCTTCCGGGTGATTCAGTGCAACGCCTTCAACGATAGCCTGGAGGAGAGTGGTTTTTCCCGCACGCGCCGGTGCGACGATAAGTGCACGCTGGCCATAGCCGATCGGTGCAATGAGATCGATGGCACGCCGTGTGAGTTCAGGGCCTGCCTTGGCCGGCTTGCCTGTCTCAAGGGTCAGCTTTCGGTCCGGGTAACTGGCGGTAAGTGTGTTGAAGTCAGGTCTCTTTTCGTCCGGGACTGGTACCTGGCCGTTCAGCGTCAGCAGTTCGATGGCGATTGCCCGGTCGCGCTGATCGTAGCCGTAACTGACTTCAATAAGGTCGCCGCGGCGCAACTGAAAGTCGCGCACAAGCTGTGGCGGTATGATCGTATCCGACGGGTCGGGGAGATAGCTCAGTTCCGCGCGTCGCAGGTAGCCCGCATCGCGAGCCGGGTCGAACCATCCGGTTGCGGCGCCAGCCACTGTTTCCGGAATGGCGATATTCCCAGGGCCGCCGCGTTCACCGCGATCGTGTCTTGCAGTTGATTCACCGCCGCTGTGCGGGCCGCGTCTGGGTTTGCCTCTACCCCGGCGGGTGTTGCGGCGCGAATCGCCGTTTCTGTCGTTGCGCCGACCCCGATCATAGCGACTGCGGGATTCGCCGACACTGCTGCTGCGCTGGTTATCGCTGCTGCTGTAATCACTGTCGTCAGAGCCCGAGGGACCACTGAAGGCGCGGTCGAAGTCCATATCAGAGGCTGCTGCCGGGCGGGGGCTGCGTCCACCTCTCCCCCGGGCACGACGGCCGCGTGGCGGATGCGATGCTCCGTCGCCGGAGTCGGTTGGTCGCCCACTGGGGCGGGTACTCATTCTGTCCAGCACTGCACCGATGTCGGTTACAGGGGTCAGTTCGGTTTCAATACGCGGCGGCGGTGGCGGAGGAGGAGCATCAGCTGGAGATGCTGGGTCTGGCACATCCGCGTAAGGGTTCAGATCACCTGCCGTTTCTGCCCGATCCTTGCGAGGGGCACGTGGACGGCGGCTTGGTTGCTTGCGTTCGGTCATTCGTAATACTGCGTGTGAGTCGTTGAGCGCACTGAACTGAAGATTGTGCGCAACATGTCGGTGCTGTTCACCGGGGTTTGTGATTCAGGTTGGTTCAGGAGATCCGCAAAAGCGGCACCCGGCGTATTAATGCGCCTGATTCGGTCCAACTGTCTGGTAAGTAGCTGGGGATGTTGTCAGGGATGCCAAAAAGCATTCCGGACCTTCGGAGTTCGTCGCGAGCAGGATGAGCGCATAAGCTGCGCCAACGTGACTGCAGGGTTCAAACGGGATTCTAGCTTGCAGGCTGTTCTTGGATGCCTGTGGTTAATTGCTTGCGTTCGCCTGGAACGCAGTGGACTTCATGTAGCTGAAATACGTATTCAAGTACGTAACCCGGAGCCTGGTGATCTCTGTAAAGATCCACGGATGGGGGAACCCATCGCGCTTGGTCACCGGGGGTGAGCAGGGCGCTGGATGCGGAACCTGCTGCGGAGGGAGACTGCCAACGGTTGCCAGGGCGGCACACCGGTCCAGCTGCGGGACCAGCCCCTCAAGGCATCGCAGTCACCTGAAACTTACGCCGGCAGACCAAACGCGCAAGCCATTGCCGCGATTTTGTCACTACCCGCAGTCCGGCGCTACCTCATGTTAAGGACGCACTCCCCGTCCTTGAAGGTAACGCAGCTCACGAAGGTAACTATCTTCCATGGATGATAGCACCTCCCAGAGACCTGAAGGCGGCCATAGCGGACGCCGTTGCCGTTTACGAGCTGACCGCCAACCTCGGCGAACTTATTACCCGGCTGCATGATATCCGGGAGACCGCGATGGCAGACGCCCTCGTCGCAGCCGTCGAGCCCTGGCTTCAGATGCCCGAAGTCGCAGGCCCCATCTACGAACGGATTGTCGATGAGCAGCCGCGGAACGCACGCGCGCTCGTTATCCTCGCCAACGCTTACTGGCTCTCTGGGCGCGGTCCCGACGTCGTAGGCGAACTCGCCACAAGAGCCCTCGCCATCGAGCCCAACCACCGTGGCGCATGGCATATGTGGGCGCTCACAGAAAGCGACCAGCGCGATCGCACTATCCGGTGGATGCAGGTGGCAGAACGATTCCCGGATGATCAGCTCGCACGTGCTGCACTCGCTGACAATGCCGCCTCACTCGCTACCGCCGAACAGGACCGCGAAGCCCTCGATCTCGCTATCTCCACCTACGAGGAACTCCTCGCAGATGCCACAGGGCAGGATCAGCGCATTGCACTCGAAGCCGCACTCGATGCGCTCAGGAAAATCAGGATCTGATGGCACACAATCACGACGACTCCTCAGGCGAGCCTGAAGCAGGCAGCTCACTCGCTGAGTTCCGTGCCTTCCGCGAACGGATGAACACGCGGATACTCGACGAAAACAATCTCGTCATGAACCGCTTCTTTGCACTCGACGGACGCGCCTATGAAGAAGGCGCGCTCGATGTAAAGACCAAGGAACTGCTCGGACTAGTGGCTTCCATGGTGCTCCGCTGCGATGACTGCATCACTTATCACATCATTCGGTGTCGCGAAGAAGGAGTGACACGCGAAGAAGCATTTGAATCCATGTCCATCGCACTTATAGTCGGCGGAAGCATTGTTATTCCGCACCTCCGGCGTGCCGTTGACAGATGGGACAGCCTCGGCTGAACCGGTGATTGCGCTGAGCGACAATGTGTCTGGTGCGCACGTTGTCGCGTGAGTGCAGCAGAAGTAATGCAGCAACATCGACAATTGGTTACCTGCGTCACAGAAAATACGATGTTCAATGTGTTGTTTTTCCTCACTGAAACCTCTGCCTGAATCAGGGTAAGAAGCAGTGACGGAGTTGTGACTATTCAGTGGTTGCAACTGTTGTCATCTGTGTGGTGCACGACCACACCTCAGTGTACAGAGTCGTACAGGTTGCGAAGTGAAAGGCCAGCAGTCTTAGCTGTGAGACGGCGCACAGCCAGCTGGCCCGTATATCGCGGAAATTCAACAGAAGGAGGCTCCTATGGACGTCCTCGTACGCGTCGAGGCCCGTCCCACCGATTCGCCGGTGTTAGCGCACGTGAATTCGATTCCCGTGCTCCCCTTTGGGACACCCTCCCGTCGGGAGGTAGTCACACTGTACGGCCAGGCCGACAGTCAGTCGCTTGCGATGGCACTTGCCGCGACACTCGAAAGTGAGCGTCTGGAAGCTGCCCCCACAGGCGTTGTCAGGCATCTGGGTGTGTGGCCCGACCGTGGCGCTGTTGGCGATGCGGCATGGCGGGACGACAGCACAGGCCGGCTTATCACACGCGATCTGGTCATTCCGCACGATATCCTGGAGATACTCGCTGGCGAGCTCCTCGAAGAGTGTGGCGTGACGCTGCGTCGTGTGGCTGCTGGTCTCGCTATGGAAGACTGGCCTGAAGGGGCAGACAGGGCACTCAGCTTCTCACTCTCGGGCACCGATCCGGCGTTCGTAAGTGGAGGCGCACTCCGTGGCCGCGATGAACGTGCCTTCGAGCAGTGGCTCGATACGTTCCGGCAGGCCGATGCCTTCACCTTCGACATGGAGGCCGACTGAAATACGCTTCGTCAGAGAATCAGCAAAGGGCCGGCTCACTTGAGTCGGCCCTTTGTTTTTTGCGCTTGACGTCATCCGGTGCCGGTCGTAACGTCGCTTACGGGACATGATCGTCCCGGTAGCCCCCCAATCGCCGAGGTGTGGAACATGCGGGATTACGACAGCGCTGGCATCAGGAATATCGCCGTCACAGGGCACGGTGCCAGCGGGAAGACAAGCCTTGTGGATGCTCTCTGCTTTGCCGCCGGCAGCAGCAAACGACACGGCCATATCAAGGACGGCACGACACTCACCGATCACCTGCCGGAAGAAATTGAACGCCACTACTCCATTTCACTTGGATGCGCGTTCGCCGAATGTCAGGATACCAAGATCAATTTCATTGACTCGCCAGGATCGCTCGATTTTCAGGGCGATGCGCTCGCAGCCATGCGCGCTGCCGATGGAGCGCTTTGCGTAGTCAGTGCCACAAGCGGTGTGGAAGTCGGCACTACACGCATGTTCCGCGAATCAATCCGGCAGAACGACCCCGTGCTCTTTGTGGTCGCAATGATGGACAAGGAGCACGCCGACTTCGATGCCGCGTACAACTCCGTCAAGGAGAAGCTGACGTCCAAAGTAGTGCCCGTTGAGATCCCGGTTGGCGAAGGCGCCGATATGAGAGGCGTTATCAATCTCTTCAGCCAGCGCGCGTATCTCTACTCCCCCGATGGGAAAGGGGAATACACCGAAGCCGATATCCCCGCTGAGTGTGCAGAACGCTTCGAGCGCTATCGGGGTGAACTGATCGAAGCCATCAGCGCCACCGACGATGAACTCCTGGAACGATACCTCGAAGGAGTTGAGATAGGCCGCGATGACGCAATAAACGGTATGCGCGAAGCAATGAAGCGCCTCGACTTGTTTCCGCTCTTCTGCGTTTCAGCCGAACGAATGATCGGCGTCCATGCGTTGCTTACGGAGCTGGTGCAGCTCATGCCCAACGCATGGGATATGGAGGAGATCCATGCGCTTACAGGGATCGAAGGCGATGGCGATGTCGCGATTCATGCAGATGGCAACGCACCCTTTGCGGCCCTGGTTTTCAAGACGCAGTCGGAACCGCACGTCGGCGACGTCAGCTTCTTTCGCATCCTTTCAGGTACCGTCAGGAACGGGCAGGATGTTTATAACGCCACACGCGACGTGGTGGAAAAGCTGAGCCACCTTTCAATCCCCAATGGCAAAGAGCGGATAGAAGTCCAGCAGCTGCATGCAGGTGACATCGGGTGCGTCGCCAAGCTCCGGAACACCCGCACCAACGATACTCTTTCCACGAAAGAGCACCCGATCCGCTTGCCGGAAATAGGGTTCCCCGACCCGCTGGTCCAGTTTTCCATACGTCCGGCCACCCGGGGCGACGAAGACAAGCTGCAGCAGGGGCTGCACCGTCTGCACGACGAGGACCCGACAATTACCGTCCATTACGAGACTGAAACCCACGAAACGATCATCGGTGGGATGGGTGAACGGCATCTGGACGTGGCAATGGCGCTTCTCAGGCGTAAGTATGGCGTCGGTGCGGAGCTGACCAGACCCAGGATTGCTTATCGGGAAACGATTCTCAGTAAGGCCGAAGGGCAGGGGAAACACAAGAAACAGAGCGGCGGGCGCGGACAGTTCGGCGATTGTTGGATCCGGATGTCGCCCACCGCGCGCGGCGAGGGCTACATCTTCGACAATAAAATCGTCGGGGGCGTCATCCCATCCAAATACATCCCCGCTGTCGATAAGGGGATACAGGACGCAGCAGCCCGCGGGGCCGTCGCCGGCTTCCCATTCGTGGATTTCCGCGTCGAGCTGTTCGATGGCTCCACGCACTCGGTGGACTCGAACGAAATGTCCTTCCGTATGGCTGGGATCCTGGCTTTCCGCACCGTTGCGCCCAAGTGCAGCCCCGCACTCCTGGAACCGCTCGACCTGCTCGAGATCCGTGTCCCGGACAGCTACATGGGCGACGTACTCGGCGATCTGTCAGGACGGCGCGGTCAGATTCAGGGAACCGATTCGGATGGCGACATCACTATCGTAAAGGCCGTCGTACCACAGAGTGAGCTGCACCTCTACGCCACGCAGCTCTACTCACTTACACAGGGACACGGCACCTTCAAGCGGCGCTTCCACGGCTACGAACAGATGCCACCCGATGCTGCTCAGAAAGTCATCGCCGAGCATGCACAGGAGATGGTGGACCTGACGGCGTAATGCCGCTGTTGCTATTCAGATCTTGTGGAAGGCGATGCGGGCAGCTTCGCGTTTGTCTTCCGCAGTGTAGATCTCGAAATCGCTGAAGAACGCGGGTGCTTCTGCCTGGAGCACCCGCAGCACCAGCACCGCCATGCGACGGATCTCGAGCTCCGCAGCTTCACTTGAGCGGAGTTCGAGCATAGTGCGCCATGCACGGGCGTTTCCTGTAACCACGATCTTGGTTTCGGTGCCGTTGGGGAGGACACTGCGCGCAGCCTCGCGTGCCATTTTGCGCCTGTGCACGCGGCTTTCAACCCACGAGTAGCGCTCCATCAGCTCAGCAACAAGCGCGGTATACGCCTCCTGTGCCTGATCCATCTGTGCAAGCCATGCAGCTTCGAGCTGTTTGTCGCCGATGATCGCTGGTGGCATGACGAAATGCGCGTCGCTTTCGTCCACGTAACGCTGTGACAGCTGCGAATAACCGAAACCGGCACGGTGACGGATCAGTTCATGCGTGAGTGAGCGACTTACACCTTCCAGGAGCAGTGAATAGTTGGCGTGCTCAAGCACGGAGCCGTGTCCCTGCTTCTTGATGTTTTCGAGGTACTCGCGCGTGGACCTGTTAGCCGGGTTCTTCTGACTCATGTAGCAGAGCCGTCCGGCGTATTCGGCGAGTCGTTCACCGTCGGTGGAGTCGCCCTGCCACTGTACCATGAGGTGCGCGGGTTCCGTGAAAGCGGGGCGTGCGAGAACGGTTACAGTTGGTTCGCGCAGAATAGCGGAGGCGACAAGCGTCATTGCAAAGCGACGTTATAAGGCTGGGAGTAATCGGGACGGGGTAAAGATAAGCCTTCCAACCGGTATCAGAAACCGGCGAGCCGGTAGCTGTTCCAGCTGCGCGTCCGTTCGATTTCAGCGAGCCGCAGCTGGGCTGCTGCGTTAAGTGGCGCCAGTTCGGGGTCATAGCGCACGACAGCAAACGGATCGTCGTTATCGCTGGCGATCTTGCAGCCAGGGTTGAGGATGCCGAGTGGGTCTGCTGCGGCCTTGATTTCCCTGAACGCCTGGATCGCGTCGGGGCCCCAGCTGGCTGCCAGCATCGGTGCGCGCACGCGGCCGTCGCCATGTTCACCAGAGAGAGTACCGCCAAGCCGGAATGTCAGTTCGTAGACATCCTGGCTGAGTCCACGCATGGTGTCTTTCCAGTTGCTGCGTGTGAGATCGATCAGCGGGTTGACGTGCGCATGTGCGTCGCCGGCGTGTCCGAAGACGACTCCGGTGGTGTCGTGCCGGGCCAGAGCCTTGCGCACACCCTGCACATACGCTGCGAAGTTCTCCGGCGGTACGCAGCTGTCCTCTATGAACTGCATGGAACGGGTGGATGGTGGCAGCGCCGCGAGAGTGGGACTCGCCGCATGACGGAGTGCCCAGATGCGTTCAACTTCACTGGCCTCGCTTGCGCTTATGATGGAGCGAGCGCGGCAGCGACGGGCGGTTTCTGTCATCCGGAGCAGCGAATCGTTGAGAGTGAGCTGGTCTGTGAGCTCGAACTCAACTATCAGCACGGCTTCAGCGTTCCGGTCGATTCCGGTTGGAGCAGTGGCTTCTGCGACATCCAGATAAGTGCGATCGAGAAGTTCGCAGGCGCTCGCGCCGCACGCAAAGGCAGAGGTGGCGCACTCTGCGGCGTGTTCTGTGGTATCGAATGTCAGGAGCAGAAGTGCTCCCAACGGTAATGCCGGTGCGAGTGCGAGCTCCACATCAGCGAAGACAGCGAGCGTCCCTTCACTTCCGATCAGAAGGTCAAGCAGGGCAGCGTTGGCGGTGTTGGTATCGGGATTGGTGGTGGCAGTAGCGTTGGTGGCAGTGGTGTTCGATGCGCTTGTTCTGGTGGTGGAGGTGGCAGTTGAGTTTGTACGTATGCCGGCGTAGCCGGATGAATCCTTCCGTACGTTGCGGTGCGTAGCAACGGCACCTGTGTGGCTGAGCCTCTTAAGCACGCTGCTGAGCCGGGTTACTGTGCCGATGTGGACAGGCAGCGGTGAATCGCGCCTGATCCACGCTGCTTCGCCATCGGCAAAGACGCAATGCACACCGGTAACCCAGTTGCGCATCGGGCCGTAACGGAGCGTGCGTGCGCCCGATGCGTTGGTGGCGGCCATTCCACCCACAGTTGCGAACGCGCTGCTGGAAGGTGCGACGGGGAAAGAAAGGCCCTGTTGACGTGCGGCATTGTCGATGGCGTTCCGGATTACACCGGCACCGGCAGTTATGCGCTTGTTGCCGGCATCGACTTCGCCCAGTTCGGTGAAGCGGCTGACGTCAAGCATGACGTGTTCGCCAACTGCGCCGGCAGCCATGCCGCTTCCGGAGCCTCGCGGGATCACAGGTATGTGCGCATCCGAAGCCCACTTGAGGAGCAGCTGCAGGTCCACGCAGTCACGCGGGACCGCGACTGCCAGTGGAATAGCGCGTGCTATCCCGGCGCCTGTGGAATACAGGCTCCTCGCGAGTTCGTCGGAGCGGAAAACACCGCGGAATCCGTCGGGGGGGTGGAGGCTCATCGTGGGTGTTACCTGTGTACCGTTCATTGCTGCTTTTGCGAGAGGCCTGGTGGATCCGGATTGGATCATGCGGCGTCTTCGTGTCTGAAAGATAATTGCAGCAGGGAGCGAGGCGTACCGGCGCACACCCGCCGCTGTATCGGTATCTTTACCCAATGCCGAATGCCGATCCTGGACACGATATACGTGTAACACGCGCAATTGAGCGGAACGATGCTGCAGGTTTCTGCCACGCAATACTGCCGTATGTATCGCGGACTTTTGCCATCGGCATACGGATATTGCGTGGTGTAAAGGGGCACGCAGTGCTGGACGCGTACCTGCTGTGCCGGATCGTGGACACCATCGAAGACGCACCTCAGATGGATGTCGAACGCAAAGCTGCGCTTGTGGATCACTTCATCCAGGCGCTTACTGATACAAGCGCGCGGGACAAGCTTGTCGAGGCAGCGCAGTCACTGCCGGGCGAAAGCGCGCACATTCTGCTGCTCAGGGAGTGCAGACTGGTGTTCGCTCACTATGATGAGTTGCCGGAAACCACGCGCGCAATAATTGCGAAGTGGGTGCGCGAGATGGCAACCGGGATGCGCAAGTTCGTTCTGCTTTATCCGGATGGGATCCGCATTTCCACGATCGAAGAGTACCGGGAGTACTGCTACTACGTGGCAGGTACCGTTGGGTATATGCTTACAGACATCTGGCATGCGCACAGTGGTTGCATCGACGAAAGGCTCTATCTGGCACTGCGTGAACGGAGCGGTTCTTTCGGTGAAGCATTACAGGCGGTGAATATCCTCAAGGATGTCGAAGTCGATGCGCGCGATGAAAACTCGATCTACATCCCTGAGGACTTGCTGCGCGGGTCTGGCAGCTCACATGCCACGATGCTCACAGAGGAACACCTGGCTGAAAGCCGCGAAGCACTGCAACGGCTGATTCAGCTCGCGTGGCGTGAGCTTGAAGTGGCGCGGGAGTACCTGCTGCTGCTGCCGCGGCGCGCAATAACGGTGCGCATGTTCTGCACCCTGCCGTTGCTGCTTGCGTATGCAACACTTCGGGAGCTGAGTCGCGACGGTGCAATGCTGAGTGGCGGCCGGTCCGTCCGGATCTCGAGACGGGAGGTGAAGTCTATCCTTGCAGCGGCATGGGTGGTGACTGGCTCAAACCGTGCGCTGTCATGGTTGGTTGAGCGTATACGACGCGAAGCCTTTACACCCTTCGCGTAACGTCGGTCAGGATTTCGGCTCCCACGAGAGCACGTCGCGCACCTGTTCGTAGAAACCGGGAACTGCTCTCAGCTTGCCGCTTTCAAGTTCATCCAACAACTGCTCAAGTCGCAGGTGTACGCGATCAATGAGTTTGCGGTAACTCCGCCTGATGGCGCCGAAGATACCGTAACCGGCAGCGCCGAACGCGGCGGTCAGTGCGGTAACCGCAATTACCGCGAGTGTATTGGAAACCAGCAAGATTGCAGCCGGTATTGCCAACATAGCCCAGGTTGCAAAGAGTGCGATTGAAGCTGCGACAAGTGCAGTTCGCTGCTCGCGGCGTACGCCGTAGGTATCACCCTGCAGCACTACAACGCTCCGTTTTTCGTCAACACTCATGGCGACGGCCGATACCTGGTCGGTGCGGATGAGATCGAAGCTGCGCGTACCGATGCCGAGCATGCGCATGAAGGCTTTCATCGGCGTGTAGGTGGGTTCCCAGCTGATCCGGTCGCCGACTTTGCGTTTGCGTTCCAGCATCTCCATGCGTGGCATCCATTCTTCCATCCTGGCGAGGACTTCGGCGGGTGTGCCTGGCACGGTGCGTTCCGCGGTCGTGTGCCCCGGTCCGATGGCATCGAGAAAGAGTCCGCTCTCATCGCGCGGCATTGGGAGTCGCGCACGTTCTTCCGCTATGGCCTGTCGGATGTTGATAGGGTCGATCCCGACTTCACGGGCAATATCCAGCATGCGGCTTTCGGAGATTCCTTCCGAAATGCCACCCGGGATCCCTTCGAGCCGGTTCTGCGTTTCCGTCTGCAGCTCTACCGCGCGCGCGAAGATGCGTTCGAGTGCTTCACGCGGGACAACGGCGCCCGCAACCGGCTGTGGTACGGCCGATGAGCCAGAGGCCGGAGGCCGCGCCAACGGGTTCTCTCCCCCCGGTTGGAAAGTTGCGGGTTGATCGGAATTGCCTGCGTCTTTCATACAGACATTATACGCGAAAATCAGTGTTGAGATTCCGCGGGTGAGTGGTGCGGGTGAGTGGTGCTGGTGCGTGGCGCGGGTGTGGCTCCGGTTCCGGCGGCGGTCAGCCGCTGGCGACCGCTTTTAATCGTTGCTCGAGTTCCTGGTCTGCCTGGTTATTGCCGCGGCCGCACGTCACGCAGAACCGCCATCCGAATTCGAGTTCGGTGCTGCATGCTGGGCATTGCCGTTTGGTGAGATCGGCACCGCAGTGCGGGCAGAAGTGGACGGTGCGCCCTTCCGGGAGTCGTCCGCCGCAGTAGCGGCACCCTCGTCTTGGGTGACTATGTGTCTGGGTCTGGCTTTGGGGTGCGTTCGTGGTGCCGCTCGGAACGCTTCCCTGAACGCTTCCTTGAGCGCTTCCCTGAGCGTTTCCCTGAGCGGTGTTCGCCTTGCCTGGGCCTCTCTGAGCGGTTGCTTGCGTGGCTCCGTGCGTGTTTGCGGAATGGGATTGAACCGCGCTACCGGCACCGGCTAGCGGGCCGTTGTTCAATGCCCCTTCACCTGTGCCAGGTGCACTCGGGGTGGCTGACTGTGGGTCGCCCCCGTGTTTCCGTCCTGCCGGAAAGGATTTCTGTCCCAGTTTGAGGGTTCCGTAGGCAACTCCCCGGACGAGCGACACTGCCGGGGACGGGTTCTGGAGTGCGCGGAGGCATGCGTCCCGGAGGGCGGGGTCGGGTGATATGTAGCCTCGTTCCCCGCTAAGCAGGCGGAGTACCGTGGTTTCCCATGCGGCAGTTGTGCCGTCGGCCATTTCACGCCGTGCTTCGACATAGGGGAGTAACCGTTCCTCGACATCGGCGAGTGCAAAGCCGTGCGTCAGGAACTGTGGGTAGCTTTCGCGAGCACGTCGTACGAGGCGGAACGCGAGCCTGTCCAGATCGTCCATGGGAGCGGTCAGCGCTTTTCGACGGCTCTCATCTGGCTATCGACGTCCGCACCGACGAGCGTGCGGCTTTCGCCACCGATCCGGTCCAGCATCCGTTCGGCGACGTGACGCGTATTGACCTGTGCGTCCTTCCAGCCATAGCCGTAGCCGATAGCAACGCCGAGCGCGAGGATGAGGAGATATTTGAACATTGGGTGGCGCGGAACGTTAACAGCAGCCGGAATGGCTGCGTGATGAGTCAATTCAACGACGCCTGCGCGGTTATCGTGGTAACGCCCTGGCCGGCTGGAAGGTGTCTGCTGTCGGGAACGGATCGGGTGTTTCCGGCGCTTTTCCGGTCCGCGCGCTTTCCGCTGCCATCCACTCCTCGAACCCGGAGGCAACGAGGCCGTCGCTCCGGTTCTGGTCTTTGGCTGCCCGTGTGGCCAGATAGTTGGCGTATTCGTTTTGCGGGTGTCCGTTGTGTCCGCGGACCCATCGCCACTGGACTTCGTGCTTTCGGACGGTATCTACGGCTTCCTGCCACAGCTCCAGGTTCTCGACGGCTCCGCCTTTGCGTTTCCACCCGCGTGCGATCCAGGAGGGTACCCACTCGTTCATCCCGTCCACGATATAGCGGGAATCTGTGGTGAACTTTACCGACAGCTGATTCCCTTTCCTGGACAGCGCCCGAAACGCGTCGATTACTGACCGGAGTGCCATCCGGTTGTTTGTCGTATCGGGTTCAGAGTCCCAGAGATCGAACCGTTGCAGGGTGCCATCATTCCTGCGGTATTCGACGAGCACGCCAAGTGCGCCCGGTGTCTGTCCGTCACGACCGTTGCCGAGGCATGATTCGTCGGCATAAACCGCAACGATAGGGTAACGGGCCGTCATTGTGCGTGTTCTGATTGTATTGGAGTCCGGTTCATCCTACGAGTTCGAAGCTGTCGATCTCATCGAGGAAGAGTTCCAGGTGGTGTCCGGTTGCAGGGTGTGTGGCTTCGATTGATTCGCGTCCGTTTGCGATTCTGAGCCGTTCGGCGACGACAACGTACTCGGAGCCGCGTCTCCGGACCGCAATGCGCATGCGGTTCGCGACAGCTTTTTCGAGTGCATCGTACTCCCGGACGGAGAGGATCACGGTGCGGTGTCCCGGTTTGTGTTTCGGTTTGTGTTCCGGTTACAAAAAGTGGTGTCGTTCATGTGGTGTGAACAGTTACACCGTGGTGCGCGATTTGCCAGTTGAGAATTGTTGCGTGTTGTAGCATTGCATTGCGGACATCGTTTTCGCGTCCTTTGTCAGCGATAGCGATAACGCAGCCTCCGCCGGACGCGCCGAGGGCTTTGAAGCCCGTAGCGCCTGCTGTACGTGCGGCTTTGTGGAGAGTGTCGATCAGCGGGGTGGTGATAAGCGGGTGGAGTGATCGCTGGTACTGCCACTGTTCTTCGACGAGGGTGCTGAGTGAGTCGATATCACCGGCGTTGAGTGCATCGCGCATGTTGATGGCGAGTGTTTTCATGCTGTCGAGCGCGGCTGTGACGTTGGATTCACCGGTGGCAAAGGCATCAATGACGGCGGTGATGGTGTTGGCAGAGATGCGAGCCTCACCGGTGTATGCGAGGATGCACCGGCTTTCGAGTTCCTTTTCGGTGCGAGTGTTGAGCTGTATCGGTACGGCGTGGGTGGTATCGGTGAAGGTGATACCGAGTGCTCCGCCGTGAGCTGCGGCGTAGTGGTCCTGCCTGCCGCCAGCGATCCCCATATCATTGACCTCGAGCGTCCGGCTTTCTTCGGCTATTTCATTGCGTGCGTCTGTGGTGTGGACGGGGAGTCCGCGACTGGCGCGCAGTGCAGCGATGACAGCGACACCGGCAGCGGAAGAGCCGCCGAGTCCGGCCCCGGTCGGGAAGTCGCTATCGAGGGTGACGTGGAGGCTGGTGAGGTGAAGGTCCGTGGGGCGGAGATCCGCAAGGTGGCGGTGCGTGCGGTGGCGGTGCGTGCGGTGGCGGTCCCTGAGGTGGCAGTCTCTGAGTGGCTCCAGGTCGAGTGAGTTGTATCGGCGTAGGGCAGCGGCTGCGAGGGGCGGCAGGGACATGGGAACCGGTTTGCCTCGCTGTGGGTGACCGGCCTGATAGTCAGGATTGCCGCCTGGCGTCTTTACTGGAGTTTCGCCTGGTGCGGAGTGTGTGATAGTGGCGGTGGCGTATCGGTTAATCGCGATATTGCAAACAAAGCCGCCCCGACGTTCGGGGTAGGGTGGAACGTCAGTCCACCCGCCCCCGAAGTCGAGGCGTGTTGGCGCGACCGCTGTAACTTTTTCGCGGAGGCCGCTCACGGAGGAGCTACCGTTTCTTTCCGGCCGATTTTTTGACCGTTGTCCTGGCGGCTTTAGCAGATTTAGCAGCGGCCTTAGCAGGTGCTTTAGCAGCAGCCTTAGCAGGTGCTTTAGCAGCAGCCTTAGCAGGTGCTTTAGCAGCAGCCTTCACTGGTGCTTTTGCAGCGGCTTTAGCAGGTGCTTTGGCTGTCTTGGCAGTCTTTGCAGCCGGCTTGGAAGCTGACTTGGCTGGAGACTTGGCAGCTGGTTTAGCAGCCGGTTTTGCAGCCTTCTTTGGAGCTTCTTTTGCAGGCGCTTTGGCGGCTGGTTTAGCGGCTGGTTTTGCCGGAGCCTTAGCGGCTTTAGCCGGGGTCTTGGCTAAAGCCGGCTTGGCTGCAGCTTTCTCCGTGGGCTTATCAGCACCCTTATCAGCACTTTTATCCCCACCCTTGGCGGCCTTACCCGTGGACTTCGCGGCTTTGGCAGCGGGTCCAGCGGCTCCATCGACTGACACCTCGCGCACTGGCGTAGCCTTGCCGAGTGGCTTGGGAGTGACTTCGATAAGGGGCTTACCGGCTGGGCGCGGGTCTTTGACGCGCAGAGCGGCGCGTGCTTCGAGGGCAGCTTCGGCAGCCTTTGCGGGCGCTGAAACGGCTTTCGGAAGCTGGCCGAGTGGGATCGGCTTGGGTGGAGCCGGTTTGGGCTCAGGCTTTGGCAGTGCGCCATGCTTAGCGATGTATGCCTGCTCTGCGTCTTCGATCAGAGCATCGCCTTCGAAACGGGTCATCTGTCCGCGTCTGACCATGTAGTGGATCAGGTCGCGTGTACTTTCGATTGCAAATTCGCTGAGTCCGGCGGCAGCACCAATAACCTCTCGCATGACGCCGGACATCCGGCTGCCAGCTTCGAGGCTGATTTCATGTGCCCTTGCGGCCATTTCGGCGGCGGTGTCACGAGCGTCGGCAGCCCGATGTCCAGGACCGCGCTTGGGCGCTGGCGCCGCTGGTGCGGTCGTTTCGTCCGATTCGGTCATGGGTTCGCTGTCGCCGTCCTTTGGCAGTTCGGCCATATCTGGAACGCGCTCCTTGCGCGGCAGTGGATTGCAAGACGGCGGCGGTATGCATGATTCAGACGTGCAAAACGCACAGCCACAACCGTCGGGACGCGCTAACTATATGATTCTCTGGCAGCTATGCAAGGTATGCTGACATATTCCATGAAGTTCCGCATCATTTTATGGTATGAGACCCCCCGCCGCAACTTTGGTTTCGACGCTCTATATCCGGTTGAAATCCAGAACATTTCATGAAATATCGCGCCTTGTACGCGCCATAATAGCGCCATAATAGCGTCAAATATGCTAAAAAATATCAGAGTGCTCGATATCTCCAGGGTCCTCGCCGGGCCGCTCGCTGCCATGACACTCGCAGAGCTCGGCGCCGACGTCATTAAAGTCGAAATTCCAGGAAGAGGCGATGATACCAGAAACTGGGGGCCGCCGTTCGATGAACGAGGGCTCAGCGCATACTTCAGAAGCATTAACCGCAACAAACTCTCCATTGCGCTCGATTTCAACCTCACCACCGACAAAGACCTCCTCCTCAAACTCATTAGCGAGGCAGATGTCGTCGTAGACAACTTCCTTCCCGGTGTACTGCATCGATATGGTATTGATACTGACACGCTACTGGCGCTCAACCCTAGGCTCATATGGTGCACCATCTCAGGCTTTGGACCCGATTCCAACAGACCTGGCTACGATTTCGTCACGCAGGCAGAATCCGGATGGATGGCCATTACCGGTGAACCCGATGGTCAGCCCATGAAAGTCGGCGTCGCACTCGTCGATGTCGTTACCGCCAAGGACGCCGTCAACGCCATCCTCGGGGCGCTCCTGGCCCGCGAACGTGGGGCAACCACCCAACGTCACCTCCAGATCAGCCTCGCCAACAGCGCCGCCGCCGCACTCGTTAATGTCGCGCAAAATGTTATCGTCTCCGGGAAAGACGCTGCCAGATGGGGGAATGCACACCCGAACCTCGTTCCGTATCAGCTCTTTGCCGCCGCAGACCGCAGCATTGTCATTGCCGTCGGAACAGACTCCCAATGGCTGACCCTGACCCAGGTACTCGGCCTCAACGCCGAACACGACGACCCGACTTTACGCACCAATCCCGGCCGACTGGCCGCACGGGAGCGCATTGTAAACACCATTTCTGAGCGTCTTCGGACCCGTGACGCCGATCACTGGCTTGAGCTCCTGCACGACGCCAGAGTACCCGCGGGAGCCGTCCGCACTGTTCAAGAGGCCCTTAGAGTCTTAGAATCGGATTCGCCCACTGGCATATTCCCGGCACTTCCGGATAGGATTCGCCATCAGCCGCCGTTACTCAATGAGCACGGTGTTGCAATTCGCAAGAATTACTGGAGTGTTTTTACCATGCTGCCGATACTGTAATCGTGAAATGTACTGTGACTCCCTCATTTACCGGTCGTCTTTTCCATGCAGACGATCGGTCGGTTGACGTACCCCGGTCGGGCGATTGGCAGGTTTATCTCCTCGGTCTTTCCGGTACTGTTACAGCACCGTGCAAATGACTGAGACGGTAACCCAGCTGGTCGAACCGGATTCGGACCAGGACGTAATTGGCCGCGTTTTAGCGGGAGACCGGAACGCTTTTTCCGTTCTGATCAAACGCTACAGCGACGCGTTGTATCGTCATGCCCTCGGTATGACGGGTAGTCCCGACGTCGCCGAGGATATCCTCCAGACGTCGTTCATCAAGGCGTTTAATCATCTTGGTGAAGTACGGGGGCGATTCGACGCCTGGCTTTTTCGTATAGTGGCAAACGGATGCAAGGATTGGCTCAAGAATATCCGGCGTTCGCATGTCAGTTACGAGGAAGACGACCAGCCCTCCAACTTTGCGACACCCGACGAAGACCTTGACCGCACTGAACTGCGGCTGGATCTCGACGAGGCGCTCGCTAAGCTGGCGCCATCTTTGCGGGAAGCTTTCATCATGAAGCATGTTGAAGGACGCTCGTACGAAGAGATGGCGGACTTACTGGGTACAACCGTTGGCGCACTGAAGATGCGGGTGCACAGGGCACGCGAATCGCTGCAGGCGCTACTAGAGGAGAAATACGCCTGATGCTCGACAACATGGATATGCACGACCGGGAAGAGCTGAACCGTCGGGACGAGGTGCATGGCCGTCCGGCAGGCGAGCGCCCCTTGGCCGACCGTGAGGTGCCACTCAATGCGCACCCGGCAGCAGATTCGGCCGAAACCATCAATCAGTGGCTGGATGGTGAGACGTCCGAAGAGGTCGCTCTCAGCGCCGATGCACGCCAGGTTCAGTTCTGGCACGCTATCAACACTGAAACCGAACAGCGCCGTCGCATGAAGACACCGGCACACGTTATGGACGCCATCATGAACGCGCTCCCCGAAGCCAGTGCAGACACCGTAGCAGATGTCTCGCCACAGATGACATCGCGCCTTTCACTTTCACCGGCTGCTGCCGCTGCGGCTGCTGCCGGTTTCACCGCGCTGGGTGTTCTGATTGGTCGTGTAATAGGCCGATAAAGCAGTATTTTTGCGCATAAAGCAGAACGGACGCCTCCAAAGGGCGTCCGTTCTGCTTTACCCAACCACTGCTGTCACAATCACATATGGATCGCGCGGCCCAGTGCTGCGAGTGCAGCTTCTTTCGTTACTTCGTTAAGTGTCGGGTGTGAATGCACAGTGATCCCGATGTCATCGGCGCTGGCACGGTATTCCATCGCCAGCACGACTTCCGCCATCAGGTCTGAAACGTTCGGACCGATCATGTGTGCGCCAAGGATTTCATCTGTGTCCTTGTCCACCACAAACTTCACGAAGCCATCTGTTTCACCCATCGTGCGTGCACGACCATTGGCGCTGAAGGGGAACTTGCCGATTTTGTAAGCGCGCCCGGAGTTTTTTACTTCCTGCTCTGTCGAACCGGTGGATGCAATCTCCGGCCAGGTGTACACAACCGCAGGGATGTTGTGGTGATGAATATGCACATTCATCCCGGCAATCACTTCGGCCGCGACAACTCCTTCCTCCTCGGCTTTATGCGCCAGCAGCTTCCCGCCGGTTGCATCGCCGATTGCGTAGATCCCGGGCAGGTTGGTGCGCTGCTGACTGTCCACTGCAATCTCGCCGCGGGTACCCAGTTTGATGCCGAGTGCTTCGGTATCGACACCGCTCAGCGACGGGCGGCGTCCGACGCACACCAGTACGCAGTCGGCATCGAACGTCGAAGCGTTGCCATCCTTTTCGACATGGATCGTAACACCATCGGGGCGGATATCAGCACCGGTAACTTTGGTGCCGACGTGTATATCAAGCCCTTGCTTGCGGAGGATCTTGTCGGCCTCGCGGATGATATCGTTGTCGTTCCCCGGAAGGATCGTGGGTGCGTACTCCACCACTGTGACTTCCGTACCGAGTCGCCGCCAGACGGAGCCGAGTTCAAGACCGATCACGCCACCGCCAACAACGATCATGCGTTTCGGGACAGCGTTGAGTGAGAGTGCGCCAACGTTTGAAAGCACGACTTTTTCGTCGAACGGCAGGAAAGGCAGCTGCACCGGGACTGAGCCGGTGGCAATGATTACTGACTTGCCATGCCATTCAGTTACGGTGCCGTCATCGCTGCGGACTTCAATGATGTTGCCGGACTTGAGTGTGCCGAAGCCTTTCGCCCACGTGATTTTGTTCTTGCGGAAGAGAAACTCGACGCCCTTGGTGTTCTGCGCGACGACATTGGTCTTCCGGTTCATCATGGTGGCAAGATCAAAGCGCGGGTTTTCAAGGATCACGCCATGCTCTGCTGCATGCAGCCTGCTCCACTCGAAGTGTTCCGACGACTGGAGCAGCGCCTTGGACGGTATGCACCCGACGTTGACGCAGGTACCACCGAGTGTGCGGTCGGCTTCAACGCATGTAACGGAGAAGCCAAGCTGTGCAGCGCGGATGGCGGCGACGTATCCGCCGGGCCCGCCGCCAAGGATCAGGACGTCAACTGACTGAGTTGTACTGGACATGTTCAGCCCACCAGCATCGAAGCGGGGTCTTCAAGGAGGTCCTTGATCTTCACAAGGAAGAGCACGGCCTGCTGACCATCGATGATGCGGTGGTCGTAAGAGAGTGCGAGGTACATCATCGGGCGGATCTCGACTTTGCCGTTGATGGCAACGGGGCGATCCTGGATCTTGTGCAGCCCGAGGATACCGACCTGTGGGTAGTTGATGATCGGTGTTGAAACGAGCGAGCCGAAGACCCCGCCGTTGGTAAGGGTAAAGGTACCGCCGGTGAGATCATCCATGGTGAGCTTGCCATCGCGCGCGCGTTTGGCAACGCTGGCGATCTCGCGCCCGAGGTCGAGGACGCCGAGCTGGTCGGCGTCCTTGATGTTGGGCACAACGAGTCCGGCATCGCTTGCTACGGCGATCCCCATGTTCACGTAGTTGTGATAGATGATGCTGTCACCGTCTATCTGCGCATTCACAACCGGGAAAGCTTCGAGCGCGATGCATGCTGCGCGCGCAAAGAAGGGCATGTACGACAGCTTGACGCCATGTTCCTTTTCGACGCGCTCCTTGAGTCGTCCGCGGAGCGCTGAAAGCTCCGTCATATCGATCTCGTTGAAGGTGGTAAGACGCGCAGTCGAGATATGCGAGTTGAGCAGGTTCTCTGCGATACGGCGGCGGCGCGTGGTCATCTTTTCACGCGTTTCGCGCTCTCCGGAAGCGACACGTACAACAGGCGCTGGAGCTTTCGGTGCGGGCAGAGAGGGTGCTGGTGCGGCGGGCGCTGCCGGTGTCGCGGCAGCAGCCACTGCCTGAATTACATCCGGCTTGCTGACTACCCCGCCGCGTCCGGTTCCTGGAACGGTGGCGAGGTCGATTCCCTGCTGATCTGCCAGTCGACGTGCTGCGGGCGAAGATCTGACGTCGCCAGCCGCGTCCTGGGGAGCCCCTGCTGGAGTTGCTGCCACAGAAGCCGCCGGTGCCGCCGTCGGAGCCGCTGCCGCTGCTGCCGGTGTCGCCGCCTGGACTCCGCTACCGGCGCCAATCTCGCCGATCACTTCGCCCACCGACACCGAGTCGCCTTCCTGCTTAAGGCGCTTCGCCAGCACCCCGGACTCCTCGGCCGGTACTTCGACAGTGATCTTGTCTGTCTCAAGCTCTACCAGCGTATCGCCGGCGGTTACTGCGTCACCCTCGTTCTTGAGCCAACGGGAGATAACGGCTTCTACGATTGATTCGCCGAGTGTCGGGACCTTGATGGAGGCCATGGAGATCTGATTATTGAGTGGCTGCTGAATACCGTAAGTGCCGCGCCCCGATGTACGGGGGCCGGCGCTCAGTGACTTAGTCGTGAACTGCTTCGGGTTACTGCGAAAAAGGCCGGACTTCCGCAGCATTGTGCGGTCTCCGCGCGTCTTCCTGAATATAGGCATTTGCCCTTGAATTTGGATGCAGCGACGGGCCATGATGGACCCAGGAGTGGCAATCGGCGCTATGCGGTTGCAGCCGTCGACGGGCGAAACGGTGCAGCCTAAGTGTGTTCGCCACTATGTTCGATGCAAGGACTCGCGGATTTCCGCCGAAATTGCGAGATTCCAGATATACGGTTTCCGTGCTCTTTACAGGTGCAGTAGCCAGCGCCTCAGGAGTATCTGTCCTACCCCAGTGTCACACCCAGTGAGAACCATGCACAAGCTCGTTGCCCGCGCTCTTCTGCCTGCGGCGGCCATGCTGACCGTCGCGTCTGCTGTTGCCGCACAAAGCGTCACGGAGACCCAACTTGCTGCACCCAATGCATCCATCAAGGATTTCAAGACCCCAGAAGTTGCCCTTGGTCTGACTGACGCCACGATTGTCGTCGCAGACGCCAAACTCGGCAAGCTTGTCCTTGTCGATTTCGGCAGCAACTCGTCGAAGGAGTTGATGAAGCAGGGTGGCAAGGATGGTCAGTTCGAAGGAATCAGCCGACTCTGGGGGTGGCAGGGCGATTCGGTCGCAGCTTTTGACAGTGTTGCGAACCGACTCTATGTGATTTCAGAGGCAGGTGGCGCGCCCCGTATCCAGGCCCTTGGCGGCGGCGGTCGTCGTGGTGGCGGTGCCGCACCCCCGGGTGCAGCGGCCGGTCGGGGCGGTGGACGTGGCGGCATGCCCATGATGGGTGGTGGTGGTATGCGCGGTATGCCTCAACCAGTTTCCGTTGTCGACGGAAAGTACGTTTTCATGTCTGGGGTCGCCGCACCGGCTTCTGTTAAGCCCGGGAACGCCCCGCCGCGTAATACGCTCCCGATTCTGCGCACTACGCTGGGCGCGCGCCCGTCCATCGACACCATTGCGCGATTCCTCCCGAAGCAGCCCAACAAGACCAGCGTAAGGCACCCCAATAACACCTGGGGCGCAACCGCACGCGTCGAGATGACTCTCGATATTTCGGATTACATACCCTCCGACCTGTGGTGGGTTTACAAGGACGGATCGGTCGGAGTTGCCCGCGGTGCAGACTACCACATTGATATCTACGGGCCGGGTGATGCACGAGAGAAATACGATCCGATCTCCTTCCCGGAGATCCCGATTTCCAACTCCGAAAAGAAGCGCACGCAGGACGAGTTCAAGAAGATCGCCAACACTACTGTCGATCAGGGGTGGGCACTGGTGATCAACGAAGGCTTCCCCTGGCCCGATGCTCACCCGCCGTTCAGGCACGACGTCCCAGCCATCCTGGATGCTTCAGGCAGGGCCTGGCTCCGCGTGCGCTGCGAGAACTCGGATCAGTTGGAGTGCTACGATGTCATCAACCGGCTCGGCATGCGTGTAATGCGCGTCCGTCTCCCGGAGAAGACGAAGCTCCTGGCGGTCGGGAGTGACGCCGCCTTTACGGCGTACTTCGAGAAGTCCGACAAGGCAGTCCTTCAGCGTCATCCGCTGAACTAGTGGCAGCACTGTCGCAGACCGCGATCGGAGGCATATGCGCGGACTGACACTTCCTGTGCACGGCGGTACAGAACAGCTCCGGTATCGGGACGACCTCCCGGTACCGGAGGTTGTTTCCGACTTGGATGTCCGCGTGCGCGTACACGCAGCCGCCCTTAACCGGCTCGACCTCTGGGTACTGGGTGGGATCCCCAACGTCCGGGTCCACGATGGTTTTGTGGTTGGATCCGATGGCGCGGGTGTGGTGGAGAGCATCGGCAGCGGCGTGACGGATGTCCGCGTGGGAGACCGGGTTATCGTCAACCCCGGGATCTCCGATCCGTACTGCGACTGCGAGTATTGCCGCGCGGGCGAGCATCCACTTTGTCTCCGCTACCAGATACTGGGGGAGCACCGCCCGGGGACGCTGGCGGAGTACGTGGTGGTACCTGCTGCGAGCGTGAGTGCCATTCCGGAGTCGGTGTCATTCACGACGGCGGCTGCGTTCCCGTTGGCAACGCTCACCGCCTGGCGGATGCTGCGTGCCCGGGCACGGATCCAGGCTGGGGAGGATATCCTGATTTGGGGGATCGGCGGCGGGGTGGCGCTTGCTGCGCTCCAGATCGCGCGTGACGTGGGTGCTGTGACCTGGGTGACCTCCGGTAGCGACTGGAAGCTGGAGCGGGCCCGGGAGCTGGGAGCGACGCACCTGCTCAACCACCGGGAGGTCGAGGTGGGGCGGGAGATGCGCGCACGGACTGGCAAGCGGGGGGCGGATGTGGTGGTGGACAGCGTGGGAGAGGCTACCTGGGATCAGTCCCTGATAGCACTTGGCAGGCGCGGCCGACTGGTGACCTGTGGCGGCACGAGTGGCCCGAATGTGCGCATGGACCTCCGCCGTCTTTTCTGGAACCAGTGGACGATTATGGGCTCCACGATGGGGAACAATGCCGAATTTGCCCAGGTGGCGGCCGAGCTCAAGCGTGGCCGTCTGCTGCCGCCTGTGGATTCAGTGTGGGAGTTGGAGGAGGCACGGAGTGCCTTCGAGAGGCTTGCAAGCGGCGAGCAGTTCGGCAAGGTGGTGGTACGGATCTGAGGTATGGCTGTTCAGGCTCACGGAGCACCGCAGCTGGCACCGGAAGAGGTGAAAAACGGGCGCAAATTGGCTATCTTTAAAGACTGTACGTCGTTCATTCTCTGATTCATACAGAAGTGCAAGATTCCCTGGTCCTGGACCACCTGATGTTCGTGTCGGCCAATGCAGCTGTGGCGCCGCAAGTGAGTGATGCAACCATGGGCTCCGGTTTCGCAGACCGGCTGCAGCAAAGCTTTACCCTGTTCGCGGAACTTGTGCCTGCGTTTTTCGGCGCGCTTGTAATACTGTTCGCCGGCTACCTGGTAGCGAAGGTGGTTGAAAAGGGGACGCAGCGTCTCCTTCGTCGGCTACGCTTTAATCAGCTCCTTGAGCGCGGCGGCGTAATGCAGGCAGTCGACCGCGGCGGTGCGCACTTAAATCCCGCGCGCGTGATCGCGAACCTGCTCTTCTGGGTAGTGATGTTCGCGGTACTGCTGGTTGCAGCCAACGCGATCGGGCTGGAGTCGCTGGCGAATGTGCTTTCGGAGCTGGTGAGCTACATCCCGAGTGTGATTGCGGCAGTTGTGATCATCATACTTGGCATAGTGCTTGGCAGCTTTGTGGGTGGCCTTATCATGGCATCTGCGGGCGGGCTGCACGGCGGCTCGTGGCTGGCGCGCATCGGCCGTGGCGGCGTTATCATCCTGGCGATTTTCATGGCGCTCCAGGAGCTGGGTATTGCCACGGAGATCGTGACAACAGCGTTCGCGATACTCTTTGGTGCAGTCGCGCTTGCGCTCGCGCTTTCCTTCGGATTGGGGAACCGCGAGCTGGCTGCGCAGGTAACCCGTGAATGGTATGAGAACTATCGAGCCGAGCGTCTGGCGATCGAGCGTGGCGTGGCGCTGGAAGAGGCTGAGGAGCTGGCGCAGGAGCGCACGCAAGGGAGCGCACGTGGTGCGGGCCGTGGCGCTTCGCGTCGCAAGAGAGCGCGCAGCGGGGCTGGTGGCGACGCGGCTGCTGATACGGCTGGTTATGCAGTCACCGATGCAAGCAGCGATGCAACCGCCGATACGGCTTCTGATACTGCTTCTGATGCGGCTTCTGATACCGGGAGTGATTCCGAAAGTGCAGCAGCAAATGGCTCTGCGAGCACGGCTGCCGGTGGCTCCGTGAGTGACAGTGAAGAAACGCACACCGATACCGCCTTGAGGGTCTGACAGCATATGACAGCTATTCCCGATATGAAATTCGTTTTGCAATCCCGTTTCCGTGTGCAGTCGCTGGGACAGACGGCTGCGGTATGCGCAGTACTGGCGCTGGTGTACGCGGCGCCGCTGGCCGCGCAGCAGACGCGTTCATCCGCGGCTTCTGCACGCTCTGCATCGACGTCGCAGCAAGGGAGCGCGGGGTTTCGTGCAGAGGAAGAGTTCTTCAATTCGCGACTCCTTGAGCTCCGAACGCAGTATCTCGAGGGTGCTTCGTGGGCCGATCTTGGCGACCGGTGCAACCCAGGTGCGCTCCGCATCTTCCCAGACGCCTCGACGCCTGCAGAGCGCGACTCCATTACGCAGCTCATCATGCGCATAGAGCAGACCGTTGTGGGGCGCGGGGCCGGTGAGTCGATTGATACACCCAGCGGGCGTGCGCTTATGCGTGTTATTGTCGGCTGGGAAGCAGGCATTGACAGACCTTACTGGGATTCCGACGGGAAAGACAAAAAGCTTGCGATTGCAACAGGTCTTACGGGCGAGTACCCGGACCCGAATGGCCCTGGTTGTCTCACTGCAATTGAAGACGACACGGTGACCTTTGTGATCCCCGCTGTCACTGATATGGAGTTCCCGCGCTCTCCCAAGGTGCGCGTCAAGGCATACCTGGGTTCCGAAGCTCTCAGCAATGCGCGCAATGAGTTTGCATCGGTCAATCTCAACCGTGCCGGTTCGGAGCTGCAGTTCATTTTTATCTCGCCGGCGATTATCTGGCGCGACTGGGCAGTGGTGACGGTGACCCGACCCATCGAGGAGCGGGGTGTGGTTGTCGGGAGCCGTAACAATGGCGGAGTTGTTTATCTCATGCGGAAGACTGCAGGCGAATGGCGTCTGCTCGCGATTATGCGCACCTGGGGTTAACGAGCGAATACACGGCGCAGCGTCCCCTACTCACTGATACAGCAGAAAGATGACAGTACCAAACACACGTGAACGTATCCTTCCCCGGATGATCGACGAGGAAATCAAGGAATCGTTCATCAATTATTCCATGAGCGTCATTGTATCGCGGGCGCTTCCCGATGTCCGCGACGGGCTCAAGCCGGTACACCGGCGTGTGCTCTACGCAATGAACGAACTTGGCTTGCTCCCGGGGCGCCCGTACAAGAAGTGTGCAACGGTGGTAGGCGACGTGCTCGGCAAGTACCATCCACATGGCGACAGAAGCGTGTACGACGCGCTGGTACGCATGGTGCAGGATTTCTCACTGCGTTATCCACTGGTTGATGGCCAGGGCAATTTCGGTTCCATGGACGGCGATTCGGCAGCTGCATACCGGTATACTGAGTCGCGGCTTACCAGGATCGCGATGGAGATGCTTGCGGATATCGACAGGGATACAGTCGATTTCGCGCCCAACTTCGACGACAGGCTTAAGGAGCCGCGGGTATTGCCTGCCGGTATCCCGAGTCTTCTTGTGAATGGTTCGTCGGGTATTGCGGTCGGAATGGCTACCAACATCCCGCCACACAATCTGCGTGAAGTGGCGAGCGCGGTGGTTGCACTTATCGACAACCCCGATCTGGATGCATCCGAGCTCCGCAAACTGATAAAGGGGCCGGATTTCCCCACGGGCGGCTACATCTACGGGCGCGCTGGGATCAAGGACTACCACGAGACCGGTCGCGGCCGGATCGTGATGCGTGCACGCGCTGTAATCGAAGAAAAAGAGTCCAGCGGCCGCTCGCAGATCGTTGTCACTGAAATGCCGTATCAAACCAATCCTGCAAAGCTCGTTGAAACGATCGCTGATCATGTGCGGGAAGGCAAACTCACCGGTATCAGTGAGCTGCGTAACGAGTCCGACAGAGACGGCGTCCGCATTGTCATCGAACTCAAGCGGGACGCGATCCCGCGGGTCGTGCTGAACATGCTGTACAAGCACACGTCGATGCAGTCCACCTTTGGTGTGATCATGCTCGCGCTTGTACCGGACAGTGTTACGCGTCAGCTGGTGCCGAAAGTACTGACTCTCAAGGAGTGTCTGCAGCACTACATCGCGCACAGGCATGAAGTCCTTGTCCGCCGTACGCAGTTCGAACTCGACAAGGCACTCGAGCGGGAGCACATCCTCGAAGGTCTCAAGATCGCGGTCGACAACATCGATGAAGTCATCGCGCTTATCCGTGCTGCCGATGACACACCGACGGCGAGTCTGCAGCTGCAGGCGCGTTTCGGGCTGAGTGAGCGTCAGGCAGAGGCGATTCTCAATATGCGTCTCGCCAAGCTCACAGGTCTTGAGCGCGACAAGCTGGAAGCCGAGCTGGCAGAAGTGCGTGCGTACATCGTGGATCTGCGTGGCATACTTGAGTCGCGTCCACGGCGCCTTGAGATCATGAAGGGCGATATGCTGCAGGTTGCTGAGAAGTTCGGCGATGAGCGTCGCACCGAGATCGTAAGCGACGACGGCGAGTTCTCAATCGAGGATCTGATCGCCGACGAAGAGATGGTTGTAACGATCACGCACGCCGGCTACATCAAGCGCACACCGCAGTCGCTGTACAAGCGTCAGGGGCGTGGCGGTCGCGGGCGTGCAGGTGCGGATCTCCGCGATGGCGACTTCATCGAACGCTTCTACGTGGCGAGTACGCACACCTATCTGCTGATCTTCACCGACGACGGTCGCTGCTTCTGGCTTAAGGTGCACGAACTGCCGCAGGCAGGGCGTGCAACGCGCGGCAAACCTATTGTCAACCTGATCAACGTCACGCCTGACACCCGCATCCGGGCGATTGTGCCGGTACGGGAGTTCAGCGACGAGGAGTACCTCCTTTTCTGCACACGGAACGGCACTGTCAAGAAGACAGCGCTTTCGCAGTACGCGAACCCACGCTCGACCGGCATCAAGGCGATCAAGATCGAAGACGGTGATCTGCTGATCGATGTGCAGGTTACATCCGGGAGCAATGACGTGGTTCTGGCAACGCAGCATGGCCTGTCGATCCGCTTCCAGGAAGGCGATGTGCGGCCTATGGGGCGTGACACGACTGGTGTGAAGGGTATCGAACTCCGCCCTGGCGACGAGGTGGTCGGCATGTCCGTCATCAAGCGCGAGTCCACCCTGCTTGTGGTCACACAGAAGGGGCTCGGCAAGTGCACGGATATAGACGGGTACCGGGTACAGCGGCGCGGTGGAAAGGGGATCCTGACCCTCAATCGTACTACCCGGACGGGTGACGTTGTGGCAATGATGGAAGTCGTATCAGAGGACGAACTTATGCTCATGACGCGGCAGGGAATTGCCATCCGCCTCAAAGTGAGCGAGATACGGGTAACCGGGAGGGCAGCACAGGGTGTCAAACTTGTTGCACTCGACGAAAACGATGAAGTTTCCGCGGTCGCTCGCGTCATACCGGATGACAAGGACGAGGACGGAGACGGCGCGGAAACGCCTGACGCAGCAGAGCCCGGGACTGATGCTGCGACCGATGTCGAGTGACCCTGCACAACTGATAGGTCTGGAAGAGCTGCGAAGTGCGGCGCGCAATCTGGAAGGGATTGCCGTCCGCACTCCGTTGCTCAGAGCTGCCGATCCCGAAGGTCGCTTTCCGGATGGTCTTTTCCTCAAGCCGGAGATGCTGCAGCGGGCCGGCGCTTTCAAGTTCCGTGGCGCGTACAACTTCCTGTCGCGCTTGTCGGCTGAAGAGCGCTCGCGCGGTGTAATTGCGCCCAGCTCCGGGAATCACGCTCAGGCGGTAGCAGCGGCAGCCGGAATCTTTGGTGTGCCATGCACTGTGGTCATGCCTGTCACCGTGACACCTGCCAAACGCGCCGGCGCTGCCAGGCTCGGCGCCACGATTGTCCTGGCAGGTACAACCACACTCGACAGAAGCCGCAAGGCAGACGAGATCGCTGCAGAAACTGGTGCTGTCCTCGTGCCGCCATTCGATCACGAATGGATAATTGCAGGGCAGGGGACGCTGGGGCTTGAGATTGCCGACGACTTGCCGGATGTAGATACGGTTGTGGTGCCTCTGGGTGGTGGCGGCTTGTCGTCGGGAGTTGCAGCGGCCATCAAACTGCTTGCGCCGGCCGCACACGTGGTTGTCGTGGAGCCCATCGGAACACCAAAGTACTCAGCCGCGAAAGCTGCCGGTCACCCGGTTACACTGGGCGCAGCGATCGGGCTCCCCGATGGGCTGCTTGGTGTCCGCATAGGAGACCGGAACTTCCGGCATCTGGAGCACTTTTGCGATGAAGTTGTGCAGGTGCGTGATGAAAGCATTCCGCCGGCCATGCGTTGGCTGCTCGATCGTACAAAGCTGGTGGCTGAGCCAAGTGGCGCGGCTGCGCTTGCAGTATTGCTGGACGGGACTGTGAAGCCGCGTGGCAAGACCGCGGTTGTGCTCAGTGGTGGGAATATCGAGTGGGACGGACTGCTTGCGTTGCTCTCAGATAACGGAGCTGCAAACTGATGACGCATGGCATGGCAGCAGGAGGAACAGCGTCCGGGTTGGTGAATACCGGCGGCGCGCGAATCCTCGTTGCCGATGACGATGCGTCGGTTCTGGAAAGCGTGAGCTGGCTGCTCCGCGAGAACGGCTATGATGTCACATCGATGCCAGGTGGTGAAGCTGCCATGGATGAGATGCGCCAACGGCCACCCGACCTGCTGCTGTTGGACATCATGATGCCTGATTCCGATGGCTGCAAACTTCTGGAGAGGATCAAAGGCGACGAGCAGTGGCGCGACCTTCCTGTAGTCATGATCTCGGCGTTGCCACCGGAAGACGCGTCGGTGCGTGCCCTGGGGTTGGGCGCAGCTGATTTTATCCGCAAGCCGTTTCGCCCGCGTGAACTCCTGGCGCGTGTGCAGGCGCAGCTAAGAATGGGAACTGTTATCCGCACGACACGCGAGGCGCTCGCACGCGCGGAATCGGAGCTGGTACGCGCACAGGCAGATGCGGACAGCCGGCGGAAACTTGTGGACATCCTCCACGAGGTCGCAGGTGAACTCTCGGTTACGGAGCTCTTCCAGATGCTCGTGCGCCGCGCGGCGCGTGCACTCGGCGTGTCGCACTGCTCAGTGATCCTGGCGCGTGAAGGCGATCGTACCGCGACTGTTGTTGCTGCGTATGAGAATCCTGATCTGCACGATCTGGTGGTACAGCTCGATAGATATCCGGAACTCAAGGCAGCACTTGAATCCGGGCTTCCGGTACTGGTGGAAGACCTGTCGGTGCATCCCCTCTATGCCGGCGTGCGCGCAGTATGGGATATCGAAGGGATCGAAGTCCCGGTGCGTTCAGTGATTGCGCTTCCCTTCTCTGTGGAGCGTGGCAAGCACGGCGTGTTTCTTGTGCGCCGCACACGCGATCAGGAGCCATTCGGTGAACAGGATCTGGAGTTCGCAGAGGCTGTGGTGGCGGCTGCTGTTGCAGTCATTCAGCGTGCACAGGCAGTGGAAAGCACCATGGCCGATAAGGCGCGACTCGAACAGCTGGCGCAAACAGACCCGCTTACCCAGCTCCTTAACCGGCGTGCACTCACCGAGCGCATAACCGCGGAGATGGAGCGTGCGCTGCGCTACGATTCGTCGCTTTCAGTGCTGATGGTGGATCTGGATCACTTCAAGAAGGTCAACGATACCTACGGCCACCTGGTGGGAGATGACGTTCTGCGTGATTTTGCCGTGCTCCTGACCGAAACCATCCGTGTAACCGATGTGGTGGCCCGTTATGGTGGTGAGGAGTTCCTGGTACTGCTCCCGGAATCGGATGAAGCCGGTGCGGAGCATTTTGCGGAGCGGATACGGGACGCTGTAGAGGGCCATGAGTTCACTGCCCGCGGCGGACAAACCCGACTTGGTATTACGGCATCAATTGGGGTTGCGACTTTTCCAGGCGCACGGATAGAGTCAGTTGAGGATCTGCTTGCGCGCGCGGATGCTGCGCTTTATCGCGCCAAGGCAGACGGAAGAAACCAGGTGAGAATGTAAGCTGGCAGCGACCGGTTCTACCGGGCGCCGTCTAATCAAATACATGGAGCGTGATACGATGAGGATGTTGGTGCTTGGTGCTGGTCTGCAGGGTTCTGCCTGCGCGTTCGATCTGCTCTCCAATCCGGAGGTGAAGAGCGTTGTGCTGGCTGATCTCCGCACGGACAGAGTGCCGGCTTTCCTTAAGCCGTTTGTTGGTAACAGGCTTACCATGCTCAATCTGAACGTCACAGACGAAGACGCCGTACGGCGCGCCTATACCGGCTGTGATGGGGTGATGAGTGCGATACCGTACTACCTCAATTATCCGCTCGCACGGATAGCAGTTGAGTACGGCGTTCACTTCGCCGATCTGGGCGGCAATACCGCAATAGTGCAGCAGCAGAAGACGCTGCACGATGCCGCAGTTGCGAAGAATATCAGCGTCATCCCTGACACCGGACTCGCGCCCGGCATGGTGAACATCCTTGCGCAATACGGTATTGAGCAGTTCGCGGAAGTTGAAAGCGTAAGGCTCCTGGTAGGCGGCCTTCCGCAGGTGCCGCAGCCACCACTTGGCTACCAGATCGCCTATTCCATCGAAGGAATGATCGACTACTACACAGCCGACTCGCTTGTGCTGCGCAACGGCGTGCCGTCTAAAATGACTGCACTGTCGGAAGTAGAACTGGTGGAGTTTCCGAAGCCTGCCGGAGAGCTGGAAGCATTTCATACAGCAGGCGGTCTTTCCACCATGGCCTGGCGCTATGCAGGCCAGATACCTGTGATGGAATACAAGACACTCCGATTCCCGGGGCATGTAGCCATTATGGAGGCGATCCGCGAGCTCGGGCTGCTATCTGAAGACGCAGTGGATGTGAAAGGGCAGCAGGTGGTACCGCGTGATGTTTTTGTCCGCGTCGCAGGCGAGAAACTCCGACTCGGCAAGCCCGATATGGTTGTGCTGCGCGTCGAGGTGCGTGGCAGGCACGAAGCCGGTGGCGCATCGCAGGGGAAGGCATGGGAGCTCATTGATCTTTATGATGCCAATAACGGCATCAGTGCAATGATGCGGACAACCGGTTACACGCTTTCCATTACTGGCCAGATGCAGGTTGCTGGTAAAGTGGCAGCCGGTGTGCACACTCCGGACGAGTGCATTGCCGGAGCGCACTACATCGAACAACTCTCCCGGCGCGGGATCCACATCCGGGAATACACGCTGTAATTGCGTGTGGCAGCTGTTGCATCGATGGCGATGAGGTTGCAGAGGTTTTGCAACAGCTGCACCTGCAATGGGAGCTGCCACGGCGCTAAAGTTCACGCCGGCAGCTGCTGCCACATCAGGTGTGGAACTCGCCGATCATTCCGTGCACGCGTGACGATGCCGTCTTGAGCTGACCTGCGGTCGCTGATACCTCCTCAGCGCTTGCCGATGTCTGCTCAGTCGATGCCGCAACCTCTTCGGCAGCCGCTGCGTGCCCTTCGGCGGTGGAGCGTGCAGATGAAAGCGCGCTCCGGACGTCTTCCAGCGAATGCTGGTTGGCGTTTACCGCTTCGGTCACGCGACCGGTGGCCACGTGTACACGTTCTATCGCAATCTCGATGCGTGAAAGTGCATCCGATACACCGGCTGCGACCTGTTCGGCATCCTTGAGTCGTGCTGCGCCGGCTTCGACAGAATCTGAAGTACCCGCGATCCGTTCGCGGATGCGCGCCACCGTTTCGGTGACCTGACGTGCTGCGGATGAGCTTTGTTCAGCGAGTGCGCGGACTTCCTGCGCGACCACGGCAAAACCGCGCCCGGCGCTTCCGGCGCGCGCTGCTTCGATTGCGGCGTTAAGCGCCAGCAGGTTGGTCTGCGAAGCGATGTCCGAGATGACTTTCACGAAATCATCCACCTCGGCGGTCGTATCGCGGAGTGTAGCCATCTCCTGCTTCGATTCCATAACCACTTCGCGTGCGCTCAGAAGCGAATCAATCGCCACCTTGACCTGGTCGCGCGTGCTGGCTGTTGTGTCACGAATATCACTGCCGGCTGCATATGAGTCGGTGGCTGCCTCGCCGATGGTAGCGCCTGTTTCAGCGAGCCTGGTAACTGCGTCTCCTGCAACGTTGATTGCTTCGAGCTGCATCGAAGCACCGTGTGAGATGTCCATTACGGCGGATGTCACGTGCTGTGATGATGCGGCAGCAGAAGTGGCAGACGACGAGAGTTCACCCGATGCCAGCGCCACCTGTTCGGCTTCTTCGCGTACCCGTGCGAGGAGCGTGCGAAGCCGTTCGCGTGCAGATTCCATGGAGCCAACCAGATCACTGTATTCCAGGGCGATGTTATCACGCTCGAGTGCGGACTGCGGCAACCGCAGATCACCTGCACCGATAGCGTGCATCTGTTCACGGAGTCCGACCAGCGGTCGGGTTACTGCACGCGCGGTACTGGTACCGAAAAGGAGAGCAACGCCGAGTGCGAGTACGGTAACCAGGGCGAGCCCGAGTTCGGAGCGTTTCACCTTGGTGCGCATTTCGTTGGTGGCCTCGCGAGCGCCAACGCGGGTTTCGGTGCGCAACACCTGCAGCTCGCGTTCAATCGGATCTATATCGCGCGCCGCGAGTTCGAGCACGCGTGCAGCGTCTTCTTCGCGTCCGACAACCTGCCATGCGTGGGTAGTTGCGACACGGACTTCGAGTGCAGCCTGCAGCTGTCCAACGCGGTCCAGTACTTCGCGTTCCTTGATGCTCAGGAAATCCTGTTTCAGTGCATCGCGGCGAATGGCATCAGCCTGTTCAACGAGCACGCGATACTGTTCTGCATCGTTGCTGGAGCGGGTATTGAGGTATCTGAGCCCTGCAACGAGCTCGCGCATGATGGTGGTTATCGCGCGTTCACTGAACTCAGAGCGTGCGGTCATGGTCTGCACGGTCTCGTCGAGGTGTATGTTGGTGCGGGTGAGTCCGTACCAGCCGAGTGAACCTGCAGCGACGAGGAGTCCGATAGTGGCACCGAATCCGACGATGAGTCGCCCGCGAATGGTTTTGAGCGTGAACATTATTTAATCCGCGACCATGCTGGTGCCACAACCACGGGTCTTCCGGCGATATCCTGCTGCTCGTTGAAAGCGACCATACCGCCGGCGCCGTCAACGGGAGGGAGTCCGCCTTTACCGATGCGTGCGAGCGCGTCCCGGACTTCGAGCCGGCTTCTGGCGCCACTTGCTATGGCTTTTCCGATGGTCATGGCAGCGTCGTAGGAGAGTGCTGCGAACATATCGGGTTCAGCGTTATAGCGTTTGCGGTATTCTTCGAGGAAGCTTTGAGCGACGCCACCTGGGGCGCTACCGGGCTGGTAGAAGGAGACGAAGCGAGCGCCGGCAGAGAGCGGGTCTTCCCGGATCCCTTCGGTGCCGTCACCTCCTATGAAGGGGATATTGACCCGATTGGATTTGAGGGCAGCGAGGAACTCGAGGGCGTCTGGGGTATCGCCGGGGAAGAGGATGACCTGTGGTTCGACGGCAGCGATGTGTTCCGCGTATGCTTCCCACTCTGTGATGCGAGTAAGGTACGGATTCTCAATCGAGACCATGCCGCCTCTCTGTCGGAATTGTGCTGCGAAGGTGGCGGACCAATCGCGGCCATAAGTATCATTTCTGAAGACAATTGCAGCGCGGCTGACACCCAGGGAATCGCGCACCCAGTCGGCTACATAGCGGGCTGCGTCGTTATCGCTGGGTGCGATCCGGAAGAACCACGGGCTGATACCGGTAAGGCGTGGGGAGGAGGCAGTGGGAGAGACAGCCACCAGCGCGTTCCGGCCGTGGTGTTCTGCGTCCTCGTAGATGGGGAGGACTTCGAGCATTGTGCCGCTTTCCGGGTGTCCCACTACTGCAACTACTGAGCGGTCGTCAACGAGTTGCTGGGCTACCTGAACGGCGCTTGTAGCGCCTGGTTCCGGGATGGTCAGCCTGAGCGTGATTTCATTGCCCGTGCTGTTCAGCTGTTCCACGGCCATCGACGCACCGCGGATAACATTTTCATAACCAGGATTCTGCGCGAGTGCAGCGATCCCGATTGCAACTTCACCGTTGCGCGGTGCGCCAACTGCATCACGGGTACAGCCCTGTACAACAAGTACGAGGGCAAATGAAAGAAAAACCAATCTTGTGCTGTGCGTGGGTGGGAACGCCCGATTATCGGTCGCTTTTACCCGCCACTGGAAGTCTCTGTGGAGGATTCGCATACACGAAAGACGAATCACACTTCTGAAAGCAATTTCGTGGGTGTTCCTTGCGACGGGGCCGTACTTCCATTTAGCTTCGACCACTTAATCCCTTCAAAATACCCCGTTCGAGGTCAGTCCTCGGTTGGCGGGGACTTTCCACATTTTAAAGGAACCAGCATGTCTGGCATGTTCCGTCCGCGTCGGATCGTATCCGTCGCGTTTTTGAGTGCTCTGGTGTTCGGGCTCGCAGCCTGCGGCGTGGAGTACCCGAACTCCACGTTTAATCCGACAACTGATCACAACGCAGATGTTCTTGTTCTCTGGGACCAGCTTATGTTCTGGGGAACGGTCGTCTTTGTGGGTACCGAGCTGGTACTCGTCTACACTTTGTTCAAGTTCCGCCGGAGGCCCGGTCAGACGGGTGTCCCCAAACAGGTGCATGGGAATACCACGATCGAGATCATCTGGACTGTTATCCCGATCGTTATTCTCACTCTGATCGCGGTTCCCACGGTCAGCACGATTTTCAAGACGCAGGCCAAGGCCGCGCCTGACGCTGTCCAGGTTGAGGTTATCGGACACCAGTGGTGGTGGGAGTTCCGCTATCCGCAGTACGGGATCACCACGGCCAACGAGCTTTACATTCCGAACGGACGCACCGTCAACTTCGCGCTTACAACGATCGACGTGCTCCACTCCTTCTGGATACCGCAGCTGAGCGGCAAGAGGGATCTGGTTACGAACCGGACCAACTACCTTTGGTTCACGCCAAGCGACACGCTTGCCTCATCGGTCTGGAACGGTTTTTGCGCTGAGTATTGTGGAGCTTCACATGCGAATATGAAGTTCCGCACCTATTCGGTGACGCCGGAAGAGTTCGATATGTGGGTCGCGCATCAGAAGACTCAGGCGGCTTTCCCAGTGGCAGCAGCTGCTGAGATTCCGGCTGTACCGGCTGGCGCCGGCGCGCCACCACAGGCACAGGGCGAAACGTCACAGGCTACTGCGGCTGTCACGACTCAGCAGGCCGATATACCGGTCTGGACGTATCCGATGGAGAAGGTCCGTACGGAGTTCCCGCATACGGTACCTGCCACCCCCCTCCCTGCCGGTCTCAGTTACGACGAGTCGCTTCTTGCCGCAGGTGATCCAGAGCGCGGCATGCAGGCGTTCATGATGGGCGGGTGCATCGGTTGTCACACGATTGCCGGCAACCCGACCGCGCGCGGTATAGTGGGGCCAAATCTCACACACATCGCGACCCGGCACACGCTGGCTGCGGGGATCTATGAGAACACCCCGCACAACCTCGCGCTCTGGATCAAGAGTGCGCCGCACATGAAGCCCGGAAGCCTCATGCCCACCATAGGCAAGGGGATCTATGATCCGACTCTCAAGGCAGTGAAGAATATGGGTGCCCTCACCGACGAGCAGATCGCCGATGTGGTTGCCTACCTGAACGCACTCAAGTAACCGATACCCACAAACAAGGACCAATCGCGATGGCTACCACTGTCGCAGCACCCCCTTACAGCACGACCAAAGCGCCGGCGGCCGCCTCAAGCGGCATCTGGTCATGGATTACAACGGTCGATCACAAGCGTATCGGGATGCTGTATCTCGGAACCTCACTGATCTTCTTTATGATCGGCGGCCTCGAGGCCGCTATCATAAGGGCGCAGCTCGCTGTACCCAACGGCACACTGGTATCAGCTGAACTCTACAACCAGCTGTTCACCATGCACGGCACGACGATGATCTTCCTCGCGCTGATGCCGATGTTCGCCGCTTTCTTCAACCTCCTTATCCCGCTCCAGATCGGTGCACGCGATGTCGCCTTCCCGCGACTCAATGCGTTCAGCTACTGGATATACGTACTCGGCGGGATCTATATCACGGCGCCGATAATATTCCTCCTCGCGCCGAACGGCGGATGGTTTGGATACGCTCCACTCAGTACGAAGAACTTCTCGCCTGGCCTGAACATGGATTTCTGGGTCGTCGGCCTGCAGATCCTCGGACTTTCATCGCTGGCCGCGTCGTTCAACTTCATCACTACAATCATCAACATGCGCGCGCCCGGAATGTCGATGATGCGCATGCCAGTGTTCACATGGATGTCGTTTGTGGTTCAGTTCATGATCGCACTCGCATTCCCGGTGTTCACGATCGCGCTGGTGTTCCTGCAGTTCGACCGCTTCTTCGGGACCAACTTCTATCAGATCAATGCCGGTGCTGATCCGCTCCTCTGGCAGCACCTCTTCTGGATCTTCGGACACCCGGAAGTCTATATCCTGGTCCTGCCGGCCTTCGGACTGGTTTCCGAGATTCTCCCCACCTTCTCCCGCAAGCCGCTCTTCGGTTACCCGGTAATGGTTTACTCCGGTATCCTTATCGGTTTCCTCGGCTTCGGAGTCTGGGCGCACCACATGTTCGCAGTCGGCATGGGTCCGATTGCTGACTCCGTATTTGCTGTCGGTACGATGCTTATCGCGATACCCACTGGCGTCAAGATATTCAACTGGATCGCGACCATGTGGGGCGGACACATACGCTTCACCGTCGCCAACCTGTTCGCCATCGGACTCGTAAGCATGTTCGTTATCGGCGGTATCTCAGGCGTTATGCACGCCTCGCCGCCGTCCGACCTGCAGCAGACCGATACCTACTTCGTGGTCGCACACTTCCACTATGTACTCTTCGGTGGCTCTGTGCTCGGACTCTTCGGTGGTATCTATTACTACTATCCGAAGTTCGTCGGCCGGTTCCTCAGCGAGAAGCTCGGCAAGTGGCACTTCTGGCTGACGATCCTTGGCATGAACCTCACGTTCTTCCCCATGCACTACAGCGGCATGCTCGGCATGCCACGCCGCATCTACCGCTACGATGCCGGACAGCAGTGGGATACCTTCAACCTCATTTCATCCATAGGTACTGCGATCCTGGTTATCGGCATAGCGATCGGTGTTTACAACATCATCATCAGCTTCCGGCACGGGAAGCGCGCCTCAAGCAACCCATGGGGCGCGCCGACGCTCGAGTGGACAATGCCATCACCGGTGCCCGACTACAACTTTGCTGAACTTCCGACGGTGCGGTCACGCTACCCACTGTGGAATCTCAAGGAAGGGGAAGAGCTGGTGCATGTAACCACCGCGGAAGAGGAAGCAGGACAGGTCATTCCGACATCGCAGGAACTCGGCATTGTCATGCCTAATCCGTCCGTTCTTCCGCTCTGTACAGCGATCGGCGTCATTGTCATGCTCGCCGGTCTCATGTTCCTGCACGTAAGTACCACACTCGGCGTTTCCGTCATGATACTCGGCACTTTCGCCTGGGTAGCGGCGCTCTACAAGTGGCTGTTCACACCGCTTGAGGACCATCACTAGTATGTCAGCACCTTCGATCACAGCGCCTGCTCATGGCGGCGACAGCCACGCGCACAGTGGTGGCCATTACACAACGCTCGGACTCGATAACCGCAAAGTCGGTATCTGGGTTTTCATTGCCTCCGAGTGCATGCTCTTTGCGTCGCTCATCTCGACGTACCTGATCTACAAGGGAAGGAGCCTTACCGGCCCCTTTCCGCACGAAGCCTGGACCGATCCGGTTACCGGGAAAGCGTTCCCTGCGATCCTGGACATCCCGGTTACATCTGTTTCGACCTTTGTGCTCCTGATGTCGTCGTTCGCGATGGTGCTCGCACTCTCCGCAGTGCAGAACAAAAACATCCCCAAGAACACAACATGGGAACGCATCCTCGGGTCTTCAAAACTGTGGCTCTGGACGACGTGCCTTCTTGGTACGCTCTTCCTGGTTTTCCAGGCCTATGAGTTCACTTCGTTTGTGCATGAAGGGCTGACGATCCGGACGAACCTGTTCGGGACCAGTTTCTTCACGCTCACAGGTTTTCACGGCACGCACGTAACAGCCGGCGTGCTCTGGCTGTTCACGCTTCTTGCAATCGATTACAAGCGTGGGCTTCAGCCTGAGGACGCCACCATCGTCGATATTGCGGCTTTGTACTGGCACTTTGTTGACGTGGTGTGGATCGTGATTTTCCCACTCATTTACCTCATCAGGTAAGGACCGGCCATGTCTGATCACAGTGATGCCGTTACAGGTGCCGGCTCAGCAGCACCTGCACACCACCAGGACAAGCATCCCACATGGACGGTGTACTGGAAGGTGGCGCTCGTACTGACGATTATCACCATCGCAGAGGTTTCGGCGTACTTCACACCCGTATGGGAGGAGTCGCGGATTTACGTGCCGAGTATGCTGCTCATGTCAGCAGCAAAATTCGCGATTGTGGTGCTGTTTTATATGCATCTGCGTTACGACCACAAACTGTTCCGTTCGCTGTTCACCGGTCCGATGATGGTGGCGCTTATCATCGGTACAGCACTCCTGTTCCTGTTCGGTCAGCTCTCAGCGCGGCTCGGGTTGCTGGGTTGAGTGCAGGCAGGTCACCGGCGCGGTGGATGAACTGCCGCGCCGGTGCAATGTGGAAGCAAATGTGGCTTCGATTGTGGAAGCACATACAGTGCGCGGCATGATAACCCCGGTGCTTCAGGGCACGGCCGCGATACTGATTGTCTTCGCGGGGTACAGATGGCTCAGGCTGGTGATGCGTGGGCCAGCAGGTGGCGATGCGCAAGGACCTGTTCCGGGCGCTGCGCGCCGCAGTGCATTTATTACGGGGCTGGCGCTTCTTCTATTTACCGTCGCCGGCCCACTCCATGCACTCAGCAGCCGGTATCTGTTTCTGGCGCATACCGTGCAGATGCTCATCATCACACTTGCGGTACCGCCACTTGTATTAGCCGGTCTGGAAGGGTGGATGCTCCGCCCGCTGCTTCAAAGGCCTGCTGTGTTTGCGTTCATGAAGCGTGTGACGGGGATACGTTCAGCGTTTGTGATATTCAATGTGCTGTACGCGGTGTGGCACATGCCCGTCTTCTTCAACGCTGCACTGCACTTCCCGGCTGTACACTTCCTGTTGTACGCAACGATGCTGGCGGCAGCATTTCTGATGTGGTGGCCACTGATGTCACCGTTGCCGGAGTTGCCACGTGCCGCCTACCCGGCGCAGATGCTCTATTGCTTCCTGATGGTGCTCCCGATGTCGATCGTGTCGATCTATATCGTGATGTCGGATGTATTGCTCTATCCCGCCTATGCCATCGCACCCAGGTTGCTGGCGATATCACCGATGCAGGATCAGCAGTACGGCGGTCTGGTGATGTGGCTGCCCGGTGGGATTTTCTTTTACGCTGTGATGACGGTGGTGTTTTTTCGTTGGTCGGCGCGCGGGCGTGACGATGTGGATGGTGCTCAGGCGGGGTCAGCGGAGTCTGCGGGGTCAGCGGGGTAAGTGGGGTAAACAGGGCCGACGTGGTGCGCGCGATCAACGCGGTGGGATCTACGGCGTCAGCGCCGTCAGCATGAAGTGCCTGGGGCGCCGGTTTGCATTCTGGCGTATATTTGCACGATCCGTTTATGCGGATGGCATCCCTCACCTCACACCTCATTCACCATGACTGGTACACTCAGGGTTGTGGTACTTGCTCTTGCCCTTGCGGCATGCGGCGGCGAGTCGCAGCCGCGCTCCGGGGGTGACGAAGTACCGTTGGCGGCCGCCGGTAGCGGCTGTGAACAGGCTGACAGCAGTGTGGCTACTCTCGCCGTGCTGGACTACATCACAACCGCCGTCCCTTTCCCGCAGCGCTTCCTGCACGCGATAGGTACGGATTCAGCACTGCCTGACGATGGCCTCAAGGTCCTGCAGGCCAAGGGGCCAACCTTCTATTACGCCGGCAGCGATGCGGCCAAAGCCAAACTGCGCGACAAACTGGAGAACGACGGGCCGTTTGCAACGTTGCTGGTGGTTATGCGCTCCCAGGATCACTCCGCCGACGGTCAGCGGGAAGCGATAACGCTGGCTGGCCACTACGTCAGCAACAAGGACCACGGCAAGGAACTGGAGCCCCGCACCTATCAGTACCGTTGCACGGAAGGTCACTGGCAACGTCTGGACAACAGCCCGGATCCTATCCAGTGACATCACGGGGCGAGCGACTCGTATCGCTCGACGTATTCCGCGGCCTGACAATCGCCGGGATGTTGCTGGTCAACAATCCCGGCAGTTGGGACTCCATCTATCCGCCGCTTGAACATGCTGCGTGGCATGGTTGGACTCCGACGGATCTGATTTTTCCGTTTTTTCTTTTTATCGTCGGGATCACAACTGAGCTGTCGCTTCAGTCGCGGCGGGCTAAGGGTGCATCAGACAGGGCACTGACAGGCAAGATCATTGAGCGGGGCGGGCTGATCTTCCTGATCGGGTTGCTGCTTTCCGCTTTTCCGTTCTATCAGTGGGGTGCGATACCGGGGAACGCTGACCCGTCCGTTGTGGACAGAGTCGTCTACCGTATTGAAACACTCCGGATCATGGGGGTGCTGCAGCGGATCGGGATCGCGTACATACTAAGTGCGCTCATCACGCTAAGGAGCACCCTTCGCACTCAGTTTGTAGTCCTGGCCGGCATCCTGATGGGCTACTGGGCTATCATGACACTTGTAGTGGTTCCCGATAGTGGTCTTGCCGGTAGGTTTCTGCTCGACAATCCGTCGGGGCAACTTGGCGCCTGGCTGGATCGCACACTGCTCGGTACGCAGCATCTCTGGAGTGGCAGCAAGACGTGGGACCCCGAAGGGCTGCTCAGCACCATCCCTGCAGTGGGCACCTGTATGCTGGGGACGTTCGCAGGACGCTGGCTCCGCCTCACTGATCGCAGTCTGGATGAGCGCCTTTCCGCGATGCTCGCGGTGGGTGCGATCCTGATGATGCTGGGGCTCGTCTGGAACTGGTGGTTCCCGATCAACAAGAATCTGTGGACGAGCAGCTACGTGGTGTTCACAGGCGGAATGGCCGCTGTAACACTCGGCATTTGCATGTGGATCATAGATGTGCGGCGCATCCAGTGGTGGGTGGAGCCGTGGGTTGTATACGGCATCAACCCGCTTACTGCGTATGCCGGGAGCTGGGTGATGGCGCGACTTACAGTATCAGTGATCAGTGTGAGTCGCGCAGATGGCAGCACGGTATCGTTGCAGGGAGCGGTGTATGAAGCACTGTTCAGTTCGTGGTTATCGCCGAAGCTGGCGTCCTTTATGTATGCAGCAGCCTTTGTAACACTTTGGTACCTGCTGCTCCGAATACTCTGGAAACGTGGGATCGTTTTCAGGGTGTAAAGCTGGATGGCAGATTTGATGAGGATGAGTAAGAACCGGCGAACACGCGATTCCCTTTTGCGTGCACTGAATTGCATAGGGCCTGTATTGCTTCTTGCACTGCTTTCTGCGGCAGCACCAGAAACGGGACAGGCGCAAAGAGGTGGCGCAGGTACTTCTTCATCAGCCAGGCGCACTCCGCCCGCGCGTGCAGCTGCACGTGCACCTGCACGTAAAGCTCCGGTCTTCACATCACCGCGTTCAGCATCTCAGCTCAACGCCGATCTTAATCACTTCCTCTCGACGGCCACGCGGAGTGGAAAGTGGGGGGCCATTGTGATGAGTCTGACGCGGGGTGACACGCTCTTTTCGTGGCGTGCCGACAGTGCCATGATGCCGGCCTCTACAATGAAGCTCTTCACAGCCGCGGTCGCACTTGAGCGATTGGGGCCGACGCACACCTTCAGCACCGATGTTCTGCGCAGCGGTATCATTGGTATAGATGGTGTGCTGGACGGTGATCTTGTTATCCGCGGCGATGGTGATCCATCGCTTTCACCCCGTTTTATCGGTGGAGGGCCGCAGGGTGCAATGACGCGGCTCGCCGAATTTACAGCTGGGGCAGGGATAACGCGTGTCACAGGTGACCTCATCGCCGATGCCACCGGCTTCGAAGAGCGGCGCATCCCCGAAGGGTGGCGCCCAAGGAATCTTGGGTATTCGTTTGCTGCGCCCTATTCTGCGCTGTCGCTCAATGAAAACATAGTGATAGTCGGCGTCACACCGGGGCGGGTAGGCGAGACGGCGCAGGCTTTCCTGGAGCCTGAAGCGCGGGGGATAAAGGTTGTCAGCACAGTGAAAACCATAGCCGGCCGTAACGCGCGAATAACTGCACGCACCAATGGGAACTCGGAGGTGCTTGTGTCCGGTACTGTCGGGGCGGCAAACCCAGTGATGCGCTATCAGCTCGTGGTTGATGACCCAATTGTCTTTACCGCGGGTGCTTTCAGGGCAGCGCTCGAAGAAAAGGGTATTACAGTTGCCGGTGATATACGAGTCGGGCGTACACCGGATAACGCAACTGTAGTGACCGGGATCGCGTCGCCGCCGCTTTCGCGCATGGTCTCCGTGATGAACCGGGAAAGCATCAACCACTACGCGGAAATGATCTGGCGGAATGCTGCACGCGGTGCAGACCGCATTTATCTGGGGACAACCGAGATGGCAGCGGAGACCCTTAATGAGTTCCTGATGCACCGGGTCGGTGTCACATCCGATGCCGTTGTGGCCACCGACGGCAGCGGTCTGTCGGTACTCGATCGTGTCACGCCGCGTTCGCTGGTGCAGCTGCTTTCTTACGCCAGCCAGGCCAGTTGGGGGCCAGCGTTCCATGCGTCGCTACCGGTGGCGGGAGTTTCGGAGCTGTTGCGCACACGCATGCGTACCACACCCGCTGTTGGTAATCTGCATGCGAAGACAGGCACCACCGATGACATCATCAGCCTTGCAGGCTATGTCACTGCGGAGAACGGTGAACTGATTGCGTTCTCGCTCTTGTACAACGGTACCGATCGTTGGTACGCGCGCGAGACGATCGATGCGATCGGGCCGACGCTGGCGGCATTCAGCCGCGACTGAGTACCGGGATATCGGGGCGGCGGCGGGTGTGAACGTTACACCCGCCTCCCACGGACTGCCGACGTAGCCGGACTAGCGCAGGCTACGCGTCGATACTCCCCTGTTGCTCCGCGATTTTCTTGCATCGCCATCGGGGATCACGCGATCTGTAACACGTTCCGAGCGCGCCGATGGGTTAAAGGAGCGTAGCGCCCTGCTCCCGACAACTGCTCCCGCGGACTGGTAATCTGCCGCAGCGCCGCTTCCTGCAGCCGTACCACGCACAATCACAGAGTTGAATCCAACTGCGAATGCGCCTGCATCACCCGACGGTGCACCTGACACCGACCAGAGATATTCGTTGGTACCGCTTACAAGTGACTGCCAACTGCTGCCATTGTAGCGCAGGATTGTTCCTGCGCCGCCGGTGGCGTAGAGATCGGTAGCGCGCGGTCCCCAGACAGATGTCAGCTCAGGCGGTGACATCGGCAGGTTCGACGGCTGCCAGTTGCTGCCATTGTAGCGGTAGGCTGCGCCCATCGTCGGGTCGGATGGTGAAAGCCCAACGCTGACCATGCTCCCAGGGCCGCCGGACCAGAGTCCTACCAGAAGTGCCGACTGACTTACGCTTCCGGCACTCCAACTGGAGCCATTGTAACGGAGCACCGTGCCGCCATCGCCGATCGCGTACACGTCGTTGGCGCCTGAACCATAAATGCCATACAGCGACGCACCCTGCGCATGCACCAGCGTCCACCATGTGCCGTTCCAGCGTGCGATCTCGCCGCCGAAGGTCACTGCATAAACATCGTTCTCCGATGGTCCCCAGATTGCCAGAATATCATTGTCGGAGGGGAAACTGATCTGCCCCCACGCGCTGCCATTCCAATGGAGCATCAGCCCGCCATCACCGCCCGCGAATGCGCTGCTCGATGAGCTCGCCCACACTGTGTTCAGCCGCTCGCGGGTCGGCGAGTCCTGACGCGCCCAGCTGCTTCCGTTATAGCGATAAATAAAACCGAACTCACCAACTGCCCACGCATTCGTTGACGACGTGGACCAGACATCAATCAGATCCGGTGCCAGATTGATCACGTTCCATGATGTCTTGTACGTCTGCACAATCCCACGCTGACCGGCGGTCCAGATAGAGCCGTCGTCGCCTGTTGTTATCGAAAGCAACCGGGCACTGTACGGCGCTTCATGCACCGTTACGGTGGAGCCATTGATTGCAAGCATAGTCCCGAAACTTCCCGCTGCGTATGCGACACTCTGATCGGGGATTGCTATTACATCCATCAGGTCCGCAGTGACATGCGTGCTGACAGGCGTCCACATCGTACCGTTGTACTTAAGGATCGTACCAAAGTCACCGACGGCAACCAGGTTCGATGTCGAGAAGCCCGTCACGCTCCGCAGATCCTGTGTAGTTCCCGTTGAGCGGGATACCCACGAGCCACCCCAGTACTCCACTGCTGTACCGCCATCGCCTACTGCGAGAGCGAACGCCCCATATCCCCACACCGAACGGAGCGGTACTGTTACACCCGTCTGGAAGGTCGTCCATGAACTGCCGTCCCACCGGAGTGCGATACCATTGTCACCTACTGCGTAGATGGCATTTGCATCGCTGACATGAACGCCATTGAGTGTTACCGACGTACCCGAATTCATCGGCGACCAGACGGTCCCATTCCATCTGTAAACCTTGCCACCTGTTCCGACGGCAATGACGTTATTCCAGCTGCTGCCATGAACTGCATTAAAGACGGCACCACTCCCGGAGCCCGAGAGCGACAGCGACCACTCCGACCCGCTGTAGCGATATACATCACCCATGCTGTTCACTGCGAAAACGTAGTTGTTGCCGCCGTTGTAGAGCGACACAACATCTTCATAAAGAGTGCCGCCCAGACGCGAAGCGCTCCAGTTGGTTGCAAGGCTCCCCGATACTGTGGCGGTCACTGATGCTTTCTTTGATGGATCGGCAACAGCTGTCGCTGTAATGCTCGCTGTACCATCGGAAACGCCTGTAACAACACCCGATGCAGACACAGTTGCGACCGCCGGCGCACTGCTGGACCAGGTAACCGCTGTCGAAACACCGGGGTTGCCATGCACTGTCGCGGACAGCTGGAATGTGGAGCCAGGCGACACAGAGAAACTGCCCTGTGCTATCTCTACTGAAACGGGGCGCGAGACAGCCGAAATCGATGCAGTTGCGCTCTTGGTTGTATCTGCAACCGAACGCGCTGTAATGATCGCGGAACCGGCAGCTACACCTGTGATGACACCGCCCGATGTAACCGAAATTACTGCGCTGTTGGACGACTTCCACAGCACTGCATTGGATGCGCCCGGGTCACCGTCTACCACGGCCGTAAGCGTGGTGTTTTCGCCCAGATAGATCTGCGGTATCGACGGTGTGATCGACACTGACCGGATCCCGGGGATCACTGTTATCGATGTCACCGCCTGAAGCGTCGGGTCTGCAACCGATGTAGCATTAATGGCGGCACTCCCCATGCCAACAGCTGTAACCACACCCTGCGCATTCACAGTCGCGACCGTGGCATCCGTGCTGCTCCAGTTGACCGCCGTACTCTGTCCATCGGGAAGAGATACCACGGCACTCAGAGCTTCACTCTGGCCCACCGTTAAGCTCACTGACGACGGTGAAAGCGCTATGCCGCGTACCGGTGCTACTGCGACCTGTGCAGTCGCGCGGAAGCGCGCGTCTGCCGTGGAAGTTGCTGTAATGACTGCTGTACCGGGGGCCGCTGCAGTCACTGTACCCTGTGCGTTTACTGTTGCTACCGTGGCGTTGCTGCTGCTCCAATCCACACCGGTGGAGACGCCGGCATCGGCCTGCACAGTTGCGGTATAGTTCCGCGTCTCGCCTATCCTGAGTGACTGATTCCCGGGTGACAACCGGATGGAACGAACACCTGCTACAGTTACAATCAGTGTTGCTTCCGCGCTCCCCGATACTGCGCGGATATTTGTAACGCCGGTGCTGTGTGCCACGATCTGAACACTCTGGCCGCCACCGGACACACTGGCAATCGCGGGGTTCTCGCTCTGCCAGGAGACACTCGCATCCGGGATTGATTTCCCCTTGTTGTCGCGGACCGTCGCCGTTACCGGCTCACCGACATTCATTGCAGTGAACGTCAGCAACGACGACGAGAACTCAATACTCCATGCAGGACCAGCTGCTGTTACATCATCTGCCGCACTGCACCCGGACGTCGCCAGGAGTGTAAGAAGTGCAAGCGCAAGGCGCGCTGTATTCCGGTGACGTCTCGGGTTCTGCATGCTGCATCGGGGGTTCAGGTCATAGTTCGAGGCGCCAGCATGTTTGCAGGGTTGAGTATTTCATCGAGCTGTGCACGTGTAAGCACGCCGCGTTCCAATACCAGATCAAACACACCACGGCCGGATTCCAGAGCGCTTCTGGCGATCCCGGTCGCGACCTCATATCCTATTATCGGCACCAGAGCTGTAACTATTCCTATTGAATGCTCAACAAAATGGCGCATGCGGTCTTCGTTGGGAGTAATGCCAGTGATGCAACGCTCACGGAGCACAATGCAGGCGTTGCGCAACATGTCGAGGCTCCGCAACAGCCGGTATACAATCACCGGTTCGAATGCATTCAGCTGCAACTGACCTGCCTCTGCCGCCATTGTGACGGTCATGTCCCCGCCTATAACATCGAAGCACACCTGATTCACAACTTCCGGAATCACAGGGTTCACCTTGCCGGGCATGATCGATGAGCCAGGCTGCACCGCCGGAAGATTGATCTCACCGAAGCCAGCGCGCGGTCCGGATGAAAGAAGCCTCAGGTCGTTGCTGATCTTGGAAAGCTTCGTGGCTGTGCGCTTCATCACACCTGAGAGCTGCACAAATGCACCGGTATCGCTTGTCGCCTCCACCAGATTGGGTGCAGTGATCACATCAATACCTGTCACTTTCACCAGCCACTTCTGCACCAGCGAGGCATAACCTGCGGGCGCTGCAATCCCGGTCCCGATCGCTGTAGCTCCCAGATTGATCTCGCGCACCAGCGACTGCGCCTCGCCCAGCCGGTCCACGTCTTCCAGCAGCATATGTGCAAATGCAAGGAACTCCTGGCCGAGTGTCATCGGTACTGCGTCCTGAAGCTGGGTCCGTCCCATTTTCATGAGGTGCGCGAACTCTTCGGCCCGTGCCTCTATCGATGCAGCGAGTCTTCTCAGCTCATCGCGAAACTCCTCGAGGCTTTTGTGCAGTGCAATCCGTATCGCTGTCGGATAGACGTCGTTGGTGGACTGACTCAGATTGACGTGACTGTTGGGTGACACGGTGTCGTACTGTCCGCGCGGGAGGTTCAGCAATTCCAGCGCGCGGTTGGCGATCACTTCATTCGCATTCATGTTGGTGGAAGTGCCTGCACCGCCCTGGATCATATCGATCGGGAAATGTTCATGATGTCGCCCCGCCTGGATCTCACGTGCTGCACGAACAATCACATCTGCCTGTTTGTCTTTGAGGAGGCCGAGTTCGCGATTGGCCTCTGCACAGGCTTCCTTGACTGCTGCAAGTGCTTCGATAAGTACGGGGAAATCGCGTAGCGGGACTCCCGTTATCGGAAAGTTCTCGAGTGCACGGAGCGTCTGTACACCGTAGAGCGCATCATACGGCACTTCGCGTTCACCAAGCAGGTCGTGCTCGGCGCGCGTACGGCTGCCACTGAAGCCGCCAACGCGCCCGCGTCCTGCGATTGTTGCATCGACCGCGCGGAGCCGGCGCGAAATTGTGCGTGCAGCGCGTGCAACGAGTGTGGCGTAGAGCTGCGGTGCATCAGAGAGCAGCGACTGCACGGCATCGTAATCAAAGTACGCTGCGGAGCCAGGGATGATGGCGCGTGCGGTTGTGCCGTGCGGCGTACCGTCCAGCAGGAGCCCTTCACCGACGGCCTCGCCTGCTCCGAGTGTCACCAACCGGCTGCTCCTGCCACCGTCACTCTTTTCGATTGCTACCGCGCCGTTAAGCAAGATGTAGAAGCGCTTGCGTTCATCACCTTCTGCGAAAAGCAGATCGTCGGCTGCGAAATCGAGCAGCGACGCATGCTGTGAGAGTTTCCAGAGGTGGGTATCGGAGAATCCTTCAAGGAATGTCGTGCCGCGCAGGGCATCGGCGATCGGGGTCATGATCGGGGCAGAAAGAGAGGTAAGGTTTATTGCAGCTGCGGGAAAACGGATCGTTTTCTCATACTATCAAGTTGCCACAAGTGAGCACTGAGTGACAGGACGGGGTGGGACGGGGGCGTGGGTGTGGGTGTGGGCGTGGGCGTGGGCGTGGGGCGTTGGTCAGGCCACGGATAGTTCAGAAGGGATCACGCGTTGTCTGGCCGCTCCCTTTGCGGCTTCGTGCTTTCAGGCCATTATTCGTTTATCCGTCACTTTCCGACCTTCATCCGGAGCCTCCCTTGTCGATTTCCCGTCGCGACTTCCTTGAGCGGACCGCTGCTGCCGCGGCTGCTGGCTTTATCCCGCGGGTTCTGTCCGCGGAGGAGCTGAATGCCCTTACGCATGGTACCAGGGCACCGGCAGGGAGCGGGTCTTTCCGCGCACGCCCGGTGGTGGTGTCGTCGGGGAACGGCATACGCGGTGTCAAGGTCGCATACGACCAGATTACCCGTGGCGAGGACCCACTGGATGCCATTATAGCGGGCGTCAATATCCAGGAGCTGGACCCCAACGACCAATCGGTTGGGTACGGCGGGCTTCCGAACGAGCTGGGGGTGGTGCAGCTCGACGCCTCCTGCATGCACGGCCCCACCAAGCGGGCCGGTTCTGTGGGGTGCATTGAGGACATTGCGACACCGTCGCTCGTGGCCAAGGCTGTTATGGACTACACCAACCACATCATGCTGGTGGGTGAAGGCGCCAAAAAGTTCGCGCTGGCAATGGGGTTCAAGGAGCAGAACCTGCTTACGGACAAGAGCCGGCAGGACTGGCTCCGCTGGAAGGCCCGTCTAAACAAGGACGACCACTGGCTGGACCGGGATGGCGATGTGGCGATCAAGTTCACAACCGGCACTATCAACATGAACGCGGTCACTGCTGCGGGCGATCTGGCGTCGGTGACGACAACCAGTGGTTACGCCTGGAAGATCCCCGGTCGGCTGGGCGATTCACCGATCATCGGCGCAGGGCAGTACTGCGAGAACGACGTTGGTGCGGCCGGCAGTACCGGGCGCGGCGAGTCGTGCCTCAAGACCTGTGCTTCGTTTCTGGCGGTGGAGTTCATGCGGCAGGGTGATTCCCCTGAAGCAGCACTTATGAAGGTGATGGAGCGGGTTATCGCGACCACGGAGACGCGGCTTCTGGACGAGCGCGGGCGCCCCCGGTTCGATCTGGAATTCTATGCCATCGCTAAGGACGGCAGGTACGCGGGCGCCAGCTGCTACGAAGGGAGCAGGTTCGCTGTGTGCGACGAGAAGGGAGCACGGCACGAAAATACCGCATTCCTCTTCAAGGCATCGGAGCGCCCCAAGCCACAGTGACGACGTGGCGTTGCTTAGATTCAGGGTTCAACTCAACTGTGGTCTGTTTCCAATCTGATGACGTTTCCCAACAATCCAGGCGCGCAACCGGCGAATGAACCGGTGCAGTACGAGCCCTCGGTAGTCGAGCCCAAGTGGCAGAGGCTGTGGTCCGACAGAGGCACCAACAACACCGATATCACGAACGCAGAGAGGCCGTTCTATTCGCTGATGATGTTCCCATATCCATCTGCGGAAGGGTTGCATATCGGGAACCTCTTTGCCTTTACGGGGAGCGATATCTCTGCCCGCCATCATCGTTTGGCCGGGCATCAGGTATTCCAGCCGCTTGGCTACGATGCGTTCGGTATTCACTCGGAGAACTACGCACTTAAAGTCGGCGCACACCCGATGACGCTGACGCCAAAGAACGTTGCCAACTTCCAGCGGCAGCTCGAGCGCGCGGGGCTTATGGTGGACTGGCGCTACAAGGTGAACACCAGTCAGAGCGACTACTACAAGTGGACACAGTGGGTTTTCCTGCAGCTGCACAAGCAGGGGTTGGCATACAAGAAAGCTGCCGCGGTGAACTGGTGCCCGTTCGACAAAACCGTACTCGCGAATGAACAGGTGGAAGGTGGACTTTGCGAACGGTGCGGCACTGCTGTTGAACAGCGTTTCCTGGAGCAGTGGTTTTTCCGTATTTCGGCGTATGCCGATCGGCTCCTTGCGAATCTCGACTGGCTGGACTGGTCGCAGATAACGAAGCAGGCGCAGCGCAACTGGATCGGGCGCTCCGAAGGTGCAGAGCTGCGCTTTGCAATCAGCGGACACGATACAGATGTAACCGTCTTTACCACGCGTGCCGATACGGTGTTTGGTGCTACATACCTCGTACTCGCACCGGAGCATCCGCTTGTGTCAGTGATTACAACCGACGCGCAGCGTGAAAAAGCGGCTGAATATCAGGCGGTAACTTCGCGTCAGGATCTTGTTTCGCGGAAGACAACCAAAGAGAAAACGGGTGTCTTTACCGGTGCATACGCAGTGAACCCTGCAACCAACGCACAAATTCCCATCTGGATCGCTGACTATGTGCTGATGGAGTACGGCACAGGTGCCATCATGGCGGTTCCCGGACACGATGAACGCGACTTCGAGTTTGCAAATGAATTTGCGCTCCCGATAGTGCGGGTCGTAGCAGCCCCGGGCGAAGACGGCAACACACCACTCGGCGATGCCGCCTTTACCGATGACGAAGGTGGCCATCTGGTGAACTCGGGACACTTCGATGGTTTGAGTGTAGAGGAAGGGAAGAAGGCGATAACAGAGTGGCTGGCATCGGAAGGTGCGCGCGCAAAAGCAGTTGTGAACTACCGGTTGCACGACTGGTGCATATCGAGGCAACGGTACTGGGGGCCGCCGATCCCGATCGTGTATTGCGAGAAGTGTGGCGCAGTGCCGGTACCCGAATCGCAATTGCCGGTTGAGCTGCCGTTCCTGGAAGATTTCAAACCGGACGATTCCGGGATATCGCCGCTGGCACGCAATGAGCGCTGGTATCGCACGACATGTCCGACATGTCATGGCGAAGCGCGTCGTGAGACCGACGTTTCGGACACATTCCTGGACAGCGCATGGTATTTCCTGCGTTATCCGAGTGCGCATGATGCTACCCAGGCGTTTGATGCTGAGCTGACGAAGAAGTGGCTGCCAGTGGATTCATACATCGGTGGCAACGAGCATGCAGTGTTGCACCTGCTTTATGCGCGCTTTGTGACAATGGTGCTGCACGACGGCGGCTTCCTGGAGTTTGAGGAACCGTTTACCCGTTTCCGTGCGCACGGGATGATTATCCGCGAAGGCGCGAAGATGTCCAAGTCGAAAGGGAATGTCATCAACCCCGATCGGTACATTGAGCAGTGGGGAGCCGACACATTCCGTACGTATCTGATGTTCCTTGGCCCTTACGGCGAGGGAGGCGACTTCCGGGATCAGGGGATCAGTGGTGTGCGGCGATTCCTGGATCGCATCTGGGCATCGGTGCGCGACGCTACCACGGAGGGGAGTGCCGACGCCGATGTGATGCGGAAGCTGCACCGAACGATCTTCAAGGTGGGTGAGGATACGCCCGTACTGGCGTACAATACGGCTATAGCAGCGATGATGGAGTATGTGAATGTGCTGCGTCGCGGTGAGCGGACTCCACACCGTGACGAGGTATTGCCATTGGTCCAGCTTGTGGCGCCTTACGCGCCGCATCTGGCTGAAGAGTGCTGGGAGGCGTTGGGTGGCAGCGGGAGTGTATTCGATTCCGGATGGCCCGCATTTGATCCTGCCATGCTGGTAGACGACGAGATCGAGCTTGTGGTACAGGTCAACGGCAAGCTGCGTGGGAAGGTCCGTGTAGCCCAGGATGTGACCCAGGAGGCCGCATTCGAGGCAGCGATGAAGGAGGAGTCGATCTCCCGGTTTGTGACTGGTGAGGTACGTAAAGTGGTGTTCGTGAAGGGGCGTCTACTGAATGTGGTCGCCGGCTGACAGCGGTTGACGGCGGCTCTGCAACTGTGGATAAGCAGCTGGAGATGGCTCTCCAGGGCGGATCCGGTGTCTTAGATAGGCAACGTTAGCAGCTCCGGCGGCGTAAATTCCGGGTGGGCCCGATAGGTCTGCTGGTCTCTGTTCCTGCGGCGCCCCTTAAGTGGCGCGCACGTCTGGGTCTCACAGGCGGGGCGCGCCTTTCCGTTACGACGATCGCTAAGCGAATGATATTCAGTACTCGATTCACGCCCCCTGTTCGCGTGAGCTACATGGCCATGGCAGCTGCTGTGCTCCCGCTGCTTACTGCCTGCAAGGAAGAAGTGCGCCAACAGCGCACGGATCCGATGGTAACCGTTGTTGCAG
>CAZDMG010000001.1:0-27943 GCA_964506655.1 uncultured Gemmatimonadaceae bacterium | reverse complement strand
ATAGTCAGCGATCCAGATGGGAATTTGTGCGTTGGTTGCAGCGCACCGCGGACCTCTGCCCTTTGTCATCAATGCCACCGGGGAGGTTGAGCCGAATCGCACTGTAGCGGTTCAGTCGCTTGTGTCGGGGATGCTGACCAGCGTGCAGTTCACTGAAGGGCAGGAGGTGCGTGAAGGGCAGGTACTCTTTCAGGTGGATTCGCGTCCGTTCAGTGCAGAGCTTGCGCGTGTGCGTGCAACGCTGGCGCGCGATGAGGCACAGCTGGCACGTGCGCGCTCCGATTCTGCGCGCGTTTCTTCACTTGCGCGTGACGGCTATGTAACGCAGCAGCAGCTGGATCAGACGTTCGGTGAAGTGAATGCTCTGGCTGCCACAGTAGAAGCAGACAGGGCGTCGGTTGAGCGCGCCGAGCTGGATCTGGCGAATACAACGATCCGTGCACCGATAAGCGGACGAACAGGTGCGATGGCCATCCGGGCCGGCAATCTGGTGCGTGCACAGGCTGATCCGCCGTTGGTTACGATCAACGAGCTGAGTCCGGTGCTGGTACGTTTCAGTGTTCCTGAAACCGAGTTTGAAGAGATGCGCCGGCGGGCCGGGCTTGATCAGGCGCTCCCTGTAAAGATCACAGCGGGCCTCCGCCCGGACAGCTCAAGTGTAACGACCGGTACGCTCGCTTTTGTCAACAATACCGTCGATCGGGCAACAGGTTCAGTGCTGCTCAAAGCACGCGTCGCCAACCGCGACCGCATGCTCTGGCCCGGCCAGTATGTGTCCGTAGCGCTGGAACTCGCAGTCGATAACGATGCGATTACCGTGCCGACCCAGGCCATCATAACGACACCCACTGGAAGCTTTGTACTTGTGGTGAGCGAATCGAATATCGCTGAGCGGAAGCCGGTTCGGGTCGGGCGCACTACAGGTCCGCTGGTGAAAATCGATTCCGGACTTGTGGGTGGCGAGAGTGTGATCACCGAAGGACAGAACAAACTCACGGCCGGCACGAAAGTGCAGGTGCGCGATGGATCTGCTGTACCGACTGCTCTCAGCGATGAAGCACCTGCTTCGACCGTACCGGCAACGCAGGTACCTGCAGAACCGACCGCACCGGTAACGCCTGCCGCAACACAAACAGGAGGACCCCGCTGATGAACCTGAGCGAGATCTGGATCAGACGTCCGATCATGACGACACTCGTCATGATCTCCATCCTGATCTTCGGTGGAATCGCATACAAGAAACTGCCAGTAAGCGACCTCCCTACCATCGATTACCCGACGATCACTGTTTCTGCATCGATGCCCGGTGCCAACCCCGAGGTTATGGCAACCTCGGTCGCGACACCACTTGAGCAAAGCTTCTCCACCATCTCGGGGATCGACAATATCACTTCGTCGAGTTCACAGGGGAGCACCAACATCACGCTTCAGTTCGCGCTGAACCGTGATATTGACGCTGCTGCGGCGGATGTGCAGGCCGCGATCCAGAAAACACTCAGGTCGCTGCCGCGCGATATCAATCCGCCGTCTTACAACAAGGCGAACTCGGAAGCATCGCCGATCATCATGTACTCCCTCAACTCCGATGAGCTCTCGCGCATAGAGTTGAATGAATTCGCAGAAACATTTCTTGCGCAGCAGCTGTCTACGGTATCAGGTGTCGCGCAGGTACAGGTGTATGGCAGCGCCAAGTACGCGGTACGCATCCAGGTCAATCCAGCGGCACTGCAATCACGCGGCATCGGGATTGATGAAGTCACATTGGCGATCCAGAATGGCAACTCGAACCTGCCGGCCGGTGTTCTTATGGGGCCGAACCAGTCGTTCGTTGTGCAGTCGTCTGGGCAGCTCACAAGCGCCGCTGAATACCGCAACCTGATCGTTGCGTACAGAAATGGTGCCGCTGTCCGACTCGCTGACGTAGCCAATGTGCTCGACGATGTGCAGAACCAGCGCAGCATGAGTGAGCTCAACGGGCGCGGCAACATCGCGCTTGCCATCATCCGGCAGCCCGGGGTCAACACAGTCGCCGTTGCAGACGCGGTAAACGAAAAGGTTGAATCACTTCACGATCAGCTCCCTGCCAGCATCCAGCTGCAGACAGTCTTCGATCGCTCGGAGTCGATCCGGCACTCGGTGCGCGATGTGCAGCTCACGCTCCTCGGTACGCTTGCACTCGTCGTGATGGTGATTTTCCTCTTCCTGAGGAACGCGCGCGCCACCATCATCCCATCGCTGTCGCTGCCATTCTCAATCGTCGGCACCTTCTGCGTCATGTGGGCGCTTGGATTCAGTCTCGACAATCTGTCGTTGATGGCTCTCACATTGGCGGTCGGATTCGTTGTGGACGACGCGATCGTCATGCTGGAAAATATTGTGCGACATCTGGAGATGGGTAAGAACGCGCTCCAGGCGTCGCTCGAGGGGTCGCGCGAGGTGAGTTTCACCATCCTCTCCATGACCATCTCGTTGGTTGCCGTCTTTATCCCGGTGCTGTTCATGCCGGGACTTATCGGGCGGTTGTTCCAGGAGTTCGCAGTAACGATCGGTGTCGCCATCCTGGTATCGGGCTTTGTTTCACTTACCCTTACGCCGATGCTCTGCTCGCGCTACCTGCGCGCAACAGACGTGCATGGCTCCGCGGAGGGGAAGTGGCGCTCCATCGAACGCATCTACCAGAAGAGCGAGAACGCGTACGTTTCATCGCTCGGCTGGGTCATGCGTCACCGCAGGCTGACGATGCTCTTCTCCCTGGTCACACTTGTGGCGACCGTCGTGCTGTTCATCAAAATCCCCAAAGGCCTTTTCCCTTCGGAGGACACCGGACGCACCAACGGCTCGGTAGTGGCGGCGGAAGGTATCGGTTTCGAAGCGATGGTTGCCAAGATGCGTGAGATAGCAGCGATCGTTCAGGAGAACGAGGGCGTGGAGTTTGTGCTGGCATCGATTGGTGGTGGCCCGGGCGGTGCCTCCAACAGCGGACGCCTCATGATCCGCCTCAAGGACAGAAACAGCAGGGCGCACGTGGATGTCATCAACCGCGAGCTGCAAAGAGCAACGGCGGTGGTGCCCGGTGTGCAGGTATTCTTCCGGAATCCCCCGCCGATCAACATCGGCGGCCGGCGCGGTAACTCCTCCTACCAGATCTCGCTGCAGTCGCCGGATATCGCTACGCTGTACACGGCCGGGCGCGCACTCGAAGTGCGCATGCATGATATCCCCGAAATCGATAACATCTCCAGTGATCTTGCGGTTGGTAACCCACAGGTCGGCGTTGAGATCGACAGAGACCGCGCATCGACGCTCGGTGTAAGCGCTGCGCAGGTGGAGCAGGCGCTGTACAGCTCCTTTGGTTCGCGACAGATCTCAACCATCTTTACGCAAACCAACCAGTACCAGGTGATCATGGAGCTGGAGCCGGAAGCACAACGCGATGTGACTGCGCTGAGCGGGCTCTACATCCGGTCGCAGACAGGAAACCTTGTACCACTTGGCGCTGTCGCGCATTTCACGAAGGGCGTCGGGCCGCTCACTGTTCAGCACAACGGACAGCTTCCTGCTGTATCCATCTCGTTCAACCTGCGCCCGGGCGTTGCACTCGGCGACGCCATTGATGCAGTCATGAACGAAGCGCACCTGACACTCCCGGGCGATGTAACACCGATGCTTTCGGGTGACACACAGGCCTTTGCAGACGCACAGTCCGGCCTGCTGGTGCTCCTCATCATTGCAATCTTTGTCATTTATATCGTGCTCGGCATTTTGTATGAGAGTTTCATACATCCACTCACGATTCTGTCAGGGTTGCCGTTTGCTGCGATCGGCGCACTCGCGACACTCATGATCTTCAACAAGGATCTGAGCGTCTATGCGTACGTTGGTATCATCATGCTGATCGGACTCGTCAAGAAGAACGCCATTATGATGATCGACTTCGCTATTCACTCCGAGCGCGAGCATCACCTCGAGCCGGAAGTCGCGATCGTGGAAGCAGCGCGTGTGAGATTCCGGCCGATCATGATGACAACGATGGCAGCGCTTATGGGTACACTCCCGATCGCGCTCGGGCTGGGCGCAGGCGGTGAGTCGCGCCAGCCGCTCGGTTTGGCAGTTGTTGGCGGCCTGGCGTTCTCACAGATCGTTACGCTTTATGTGACACCTGTTGTGTACACATATCTGGATCACTTCACGACGTGGCTTGGCCGGTCGAAGAAGCGCAAGAATGTGCCCGAGCTGACAACAGCAACAGCGTAGTAACACACTGTAGCAACACACTGTAGCAACACACTGTAGCAACACACTGCGTAAAGAAAAAACGGTGCGCATCGGGAGAACCCCGGTGCGCACCGTTTGTGTTCAGGACGTGTGCACGCAGTGTACTACGGCAGTTGGTGCAAAGTCAGCACAGTGCAAGTTTCCGAAACGCCGCGGTGCTTATATCACGCGCGTTACCGGCCGCCGTACACGATAGCTGTCAGCACCATCTTGTCGAATGCACGCCACCAGCCACGGAAAAGCGGGTCGTTGACAAAGAGTACGATCCGTCCACGCCCGACACCTTCCTCGATAACGATCGGCGCGCCCCGCAGTGCCTGTTCGCTGTTCCCAGGGAAGACAAACCCCGCGCGATAGAGCGGCCCCGTAGGCGCAAGCACTGCAACGTTGGTACCGCGTCGGGCGAGCGCGAGTGGCGAACCAGTCGAAACCAGCGCGGTGATGCGCGGCGAGTCGTAACCAGCAGTAAGCCAGTGCGTGCGATCCAGGACCGCATCGAAATGACTTCCCGGGAGATTAACAGATGCATCAGGATTGGCGCTCGGGCTTGCAACGGGGATCGCTACTGTATCGCCCTGGGCACGTGCATTGTTGCGCGCTGTTGCCGCACCCGCGCCCGCAGCCGCTCCAGCAGCGCCACCGCCAGCCGCCGCGCCACGACCACCCGCAGCCGCCGCGCCGGCTCCTGCCGCAGCTGCATCGCCACCGCCACCGCCACCGCCACCGCCACCGCCAGCCCCAGCGCCGCGACCGCGTCCACCATCACCACCGCCCGGTGCACGACGTGCGCTCGTGATTCCCACATCCTCGCGCGCTGCCCAGAATGACGCACCGCCAAACGTTATCAGTGTGCCGCCGCCCTGCACCCAAGCCTTGATCGCATCCGCTGTCGCCTTGGGGAGCGACGATGCAATACCACCCGCTGAACCATCAGGGAGAATAAGCACATCGAAGCGGCTCAGATCGCCGCGTACACCGCGCAACCCCAGATGCGTGAAGCTGATGCCGTAACGCGCTTCAAGTACCCACCACAGAGAACCAAACGATGTCTGCGAGAATCCATCGTCACCGACTACTGCAACCTTCGCTGCACGGAGTGACCGCACGCTGCCGTCGCCGATACCGTACTGATCGGTGTTCGGGAAGGCAGTGTGTACCACATTTACCAGTACACCATGCCGCCTGGCGAGGGAGTCGATCGCCGAGTGCAGTGATGCATCGTTGCGCGCGACCCGTGCTACGTAGGAACCGCGCGGGAAACGGGTGTCGCCCGCCTGGAAAGCCTCACGCGCCAACGAAACCCGGTAACCGATATCAAGCAGATGCCACGCAAGCGCAGACGCGCCACTCTGCTGTGGTGTGATGATGTACGCAGCGCGTGCACGCTCACCACCAACAATCCCCGAAGGAATCGCGACCGGCAGCAATTCGCCGTTCACGCGAGCGCTGTTGCTGTCAGGCAGCGCAAGCAGCGTACCGGCCCGTGCAGCAACATCGTCAGTGGACCACGCATTGACGCCATAAGCAACCGGGAGCGACCAGGCTGTGATGTCATAAAACTCATAGCCCTCGCTGCCGCCCCCTGAGCCGCGTCGCTGGTTCCGGCTGAAGATCTCCAGCTGCGTCTTAACAAACACCGAATCCATAAGTGGGTTCTGCTCAAGCAGCGCCCGGGCCAGACGCCCCTGTGGCTGAGCCAGATCGACAATATACGTGCCTGCCTCAAAGCGCTGCTGCGAAGTCGCATCGGTTGCATATGACTTAGCGCGCGCAACTGTAACCGGCTCAGTTGTGCGGTGCACTTCAACACCAGAGCGCAAAAGTGCCGCTGCGAGTTCGGCAGCGCGCACCGGATCGCCTGCACTGTTGAAGACTATGCGTCGCACACTCCCGATAGCACCATCGGCAATGGCATCGCGCCGGAACTTAGCGAAGTCGCGCACTCTCTCCGTCGAGCGCGCAGCAGTCGCTTCGATGGTGGACATTGCGCTCACAAAGTGCTTTGAAATACCGTCGCGCAGAGAGAGCAGCGAACCATCTTCGCGCTGCCACAGCAAGCCACGGTGACCGCCGCCATCGGTTTCATACGTCATGCCGGTAGCGCCTGTCAGCGATGGCCAGGTGTCGTAGTAACCAGGGTAAAACAGGTCGAACTGGTTGCGCACGAAATACATCCAACCATTCGCATCGAAAGCTGCAGCGTTTGCCTGTCCGATGATCCCCGCCCAGCGGGTCGATTCATCTGTGACATTGGCGTTCACCGGGCGTGCAGCCGGCGGGAAGTAGTAGTTGACAGTGTGTCCGTGCTGGTCGACGGCAATCATAGGATGCCACCGCAGCATGCCGCCTGTTACTGCCTGAACTTCCGCCTGCGTCATTGCCATCAGATCGCGGTTCAGGTCAAAGCGATAGTGATTGAATCGCCCCTGAATGCTCCACGGCTCCTGGTGTTCGGCGGCACTGTTGTCCGGGTTCGCCATGGCGAGCGAGTTGTACCAGACAGTGAAACGTTCGTGTCCGTCGGGGTTGGAGCTTGGGTTGATAATGACAATGCTGTTGCGGAGTGCAGCGAGTGTTGCAGGTTCGTTGCTCGCTGCCAGCTGATACAGCAGCGCCATTGCGTTTTCGAACCCGGGCGACTCGTTGCCGTGCACGCTCTCTGAGATCCACACTACGGCCGGTGTCCGCGCAACGGCTGCGTCGACCGCTGCCTGCGAAGCGCCACGCGGGTCGGCAATGAGATCCAGATCGGCGCGGATGGCATCCAGCCTTGCGATATTCTCAGGCGACGAGACAATGAAGATGCGCATCCGGCGCCACTCACCGGTGATGCCGATGTCTTCAACCCGCACTCTGTCACTGGCCGCCGACGCAATCGCGCTCAGCACCTGCTGCTGTTCGGCATACTGCGTGTTCCGGTCGCCAATGCCGTACCCCAGCAACGACCGCGGAGTCGGGACCTCGGCGCGGTACGGGCCACGCGCGGTAAAGGAGAAGTTCCGGTCGTCGCGGAGCGTGTCCGGACGTGTCGGTACACCCGATTGCTGAGCGCTCCCGGCAGCGGGAACAAGAACCATCGTGGCTGCGAGAAGTGCGTTCTGAATCAGAGTGCGCATACTGGATCCGTGCATAAATCAGACTAAAAAGTAAGGGTGACGGCACCAGCAGATGCTGGCCCCTCCGGGTGCGAATCTACACACAGAACCGGCTGGCTGCACAGCAGGAAGTCACCACCCATGCCTGTATACCGCTACAGACCGGCCGCAGCGCCACCTGGTCAGGTTGCGCGCCCTCCCTTTCAGATCTCGATCTGCGTACCCAGCTCTACCACGCGGTTCGGTGGGATCCGGAAAAACTCCGTCGCCGACCGGGCGTTACGGGCCATGATCGCGAAAAGCACCTTCCGCCAGCGCGCCATCCTTATGTGGTCCGAATCCTTGCTCCTGGTCGGGATCAGCCGCTCGCGTCCAAGGAAATAGCTCGTTTCCATGGGCTTGCACCGGATCCCCATCCGGTCCACCACCTCCAGCAGCCCGGGTATGTCCGGTGACTCCATAAAGCCGTACGTCGCGACAACACGCCAGAAGTTCTCACCCAGCGGTGTCACTACAAGCCGCTCACTTGCAGAAGCCTCAGGTACCTCGGAGGTGATCACCGACATGATCAGAACCCGTTCATGAAGCACCTTGTTGTGCTTGAGATGGTGCAAGAGAACAGGCGGCACACCAGCCTCAGTCTTCGTCATGAACACAGCAGTCCCTGCAACCCGCTGGATCTTTGAGTGCGCTACGTTGTCGATGAAGAGATCCATCCCCATCGCGCCGGAGGCAAGCCGTTGCCTGAGCAGCAGCCGACCACGCTTCCAGGTCAGCATCATGATGAAAATCCCGACGCCAAGGGCCAGTGGCACCCAGCCGCCGTACTGTACCTTGATAAGGTTCGACCCAAAGAACAGCACATCGAAGGTCAGGAACAGCACCGTCAGCGCTCCTGCATGCAAACGTGACCATTTGAAGCGGAGCCGCATCACACGGTACAGCAGCACCGTTGTTGTCAACATTGTGCCCGTCACTGCGATACCGTACGCAGCACTCAGGTTCGTTGTGTTCCGGAACGCCAGCACTATCAGCAGGCACAGCGACGCCATAAAGAAATTCACTTCCGGGATATAGATCTGTCCTCGTTCATTCCCGGAGGTGTGCTGTACATCCATGCGCGGTATGAACCCCAGCTGGATTCCCTGTCGCGTGATCGAAAATGCACCGGATATCATGGCCTGTGATGCCACCACTGCAGCAGCAGTCGCAATGAACAACAGCGGCACCATGAACTCCGGTGGTGCGAGCAAAAAGAACGGGTTATCGACTGTACCCGGGTCGCGGATAATCAGCGCGCCCTGCCCGAGGTAATTGACAAGAAGGGCGGGAAACACCAGCGAGAGCCACGCTATGCGAATCGGTCGCGCTCCAAAGTGCCCCATGTCTGCGTACAACGCTTCAGCGCCCGTCATGACAAGCACCACTGCACCGAGTATGAAGAACGCCATGACTCCGTTCTCCATTACGAAGCGAACCGCGTACCACGGATTCACAGCCATCAGTACCGATGGTGCGCGTGCGATCTCCATAGCTCCCAGTACGCCGATGGTTATGAAGTACACCAGCATGATCGGGCCGAATGCAATCCCGACTTTCCCCGTGCCGAACTTCTGGGCCGCAAACAGAAACGTCAGTATCACCAGTGTGAATGGCACAATGAAGTGCGCCAGCGAGGAGTTCGCCTGATTCAGTCCTTCCATTGCACCCAGCACCGTCATGGCGGGCGTGATGACACCGTCTCCGTACATAAGCGCTGTACCGAAAAGTGCCAGTGCGACGAGTATGCTTCCGCGCGTGAAACCAGCCGGCGTACCAATCGGGAAAATCAGTGCGAGCAGTGCGAACGAACCGCCTTCGCCTCCGTTGTCTGCGCGCAGTGCGATCGTTACGTACTTGACCGTGATCACCAGCACCAGTGACCACGTAATCATCGACAGCAGCCCCAGTACATTCGGGCGCGTCGGTTCAATGCCATAGATGTTGGAAAAACATTCTTTCAGAGCGTAAAGCGGGCTGGTGCCGATATCACCATACACCACACCGAGTGCTGCAAGTGTTACAAGCGACAATCGCTTACCCAGTGCGTTCGCAGTACGCTCGGCACGCGTTTCCGGATTGTCGCCAGTCGGTGTGCTGCTACTCTCCGGAGGATCACCTTCGTCGGTGCGGTTGCCCTCTCCCTGAGTGCCGCCCGATATCGGTGCGGCGTTCCCGCTTTCTCCTTCCATAGTCACCAGCGGAGTTGTGAACTCAATCGGATCGTCAGCGGTGGCTGCCTGAGGCGCACAGCACCCGCAAGCGATGTCGGATCCGCTGGATCCTGATTGTTGATGGATGTCTTAACTTCACTGATGCTCTGGAAGTTGGCCAGGTTGAATATTTCGAGGCCGACAATGAGATCGCGTGCACCGACCGGCACGACCCGTTGCGCGCGTACGTCGATCGTACCGAATGTTTCGAGCTGACGTTTGCCGCGCTGCTCGAGGAACAGCTGTTGGTCGTATGTATTCACGAACAGATCGCGGTTAAGGATCAACTCGTCGCCGTTGCTGGCCTGCATCCGATACGTGAGTTCGCGTGTAATGGTAAGTGTCGGCGTCCAGAAATCACCGGTGCGCACATTGATAAATGTGCCACCTTCGATCTTCCATGGCAGCTGTGCAGTGGCGCGCAGTTTGAAGTCGATCGGTGAGTAATTCTCGAGGTTGCCGTCGTACCAGAATGCACGGTTGGGTTCAACAAAAGGCCCCTGTCCCTGACCTTCAGGATTGAAATAACCGTTCACACTGAAGACGTTGCCACGAAGGTTGGTAAACGCGACCGATGCGTTGAAATCCCAGCGGCTGAATGCACCGGTGAGTGCGAGCTGCACCTGATCGAACTTGCGGTTGGCTTCATCCACCGGTGTGATAACCAGATCAGGCGTCACCACTGCCGGAAGGTTGAGCGTATCGCCCCTTGTGTAGCCCGGGATTTCGTTGCTGAATGCTGTTCCGAATACCAACCGGCGCCGCAGGTCGTCTGCCCGTACATACATAGTCGGCAATGTAAGCGGTTTCCCGTCTGCATCCGTTACCCGGCCGAAGCCATCATAAACCTGGACATTCGTCAGCGGACGCCAGTTCGTGCGCAGGTTCTTATCCACGAGCGCGAGCACGTTCTTATTGTCGCGCCTGACATATATCAGTTCACCCTTCATATGGCGACCGAACGCGCGCTCCAGCCCCACTGTAATCTGGTCCATGTACGGCTGCTTGTAATCCTCGAAGCGATTGGCCTCCATGAAGAGCGGTGTCGTGCTTCGCTGACATGTAAACAGTTGCGCGAACTCTGCGCTGTTGTAGCGACGAGTCGGATCCGGTCGCAGCGCGCCGCTTTGATCGTTCCAGTTGCAGTAGTCAACACCGGTATACACGTTGGCACCGGGCGCCCTGTCAAAGAAGAGCGCAAACATATTCTGGTGGTAACGTCCCCAGTGCGCCTTGAGAATGATCGACTGATTGGAGTCAACCACAAATGTTGCACCGATGCGCGGATCCAGCCCGAACGCGGAAACAGCCTTGAACCCCTGAGTCCCGCGTGAACCGCCACCATTGCCAGGTGTGATATAACCCGCCCAGTACCCCATACGCAGGCCGCCGTTGAACGCGATACGATCATTGATGCGGATGTAATCCTGAATGAACAAGGCTCCGTTCCGCGAGTCGGCATTAAGGTCGATTGTGCCGCCGGTATCTACAGTTGCGTACGTGCCGCTCCCGATGCTTGGTATTTCACCCCAGGTGTTTACATCGAGCGGCGAAAAGCCGGCATCCGGGAAGGTGTACCAGGAGAGCCCGCCGTTGCGCTGCCGGTGCTCTTTCCAGAGTCCGATGGAGTAGTCAGCGCCCATCTTGAGCTGATGTTCAGTGCGGCCTAGTGTAATGAACTTGTCGAGGTGCACGGTGATACCATGATTCGCCGGCGAGTTCTCGCGTGTGAATGGTGAGTTCACATACTGCGGTGAACCAGCTACATCCAGCAGTCGCACTGACGGCTGATTGATGCCTTTATATGAAAGCTGGTCGTCGCGACCTGTGTACCCCGACAACTTCACCTCAAGTGCAGAAGATGCGCCCAGTGTGCGCTGCCAGTTTCCCTGATAGAAGACTGCCGGCGACTGACCTCGCACAGAAGCATCTGCGTGATCTATGCCGTTGAGCCCTACGTGTTCGCGTCCTACGTTGTCAAAACCTACAGAAAAATTGTAGATATCGCGGTCGGATGCCTGCCAGGTGAGTTTGCCGTAGTACTTTTGTTCATGGTGCGTGCTCTGACTGCCGAGCCACGCTGGACGCGAAGATGTAGCACGGCGGAAGTCCACGAAACGCACAGCGGAGAAGGCTTCCAGCCCTGAGACGTAGTAGTAGAGTTTGTCCTGGATAAGCGGGCCGCGCACTTCAACGTTCACTTCACTGCGCCCGGACTGTTCCTGTCCGTTTTCAAAGGCGTTGACATTGCTGGCACCAAAGCCGCGGTTCTCAAAGTATCCGCGCACAGCGCCCTGAAAGGTATTCGAGCCCTGCTTGGTGACCATGTTCACCAGGCCACCCTGGAAGTTGCCGTACTCAGCGCCCGCGCCAAGTGCGACAACGGTGAAGTCCTGCAGCCAGTCCACGTTGGGGAGGAGGAAACTGCCACCGGAGCCGGGCGCGTTCACCATAACGCCATCCAGCTGGTAGAGGTTGGCCTGATTGGTGGAGCCGCCGAAGATCTGCCCGGGCCTGGAGCCGGGAATAAGAGAGATAAGGTCGTCGGTGTTGCGGGCGGTCGGAAGCAACTCCCGCTCCCGCGCCGATACCGAAGAAGTAAACTCTGTTGTGATCCTGTCGAGTGTTACGGAAGACGCAGTAACGGTGACTGCCGCCAGCTCCGTAGGTGCACTTTCGAGCTTGAGCGCGAGGAAGGAATTCTCGGTGGCTTTTACGACGACGTCGGTGACAGTCAGCGGCCTGTAGGCTATAAGCCTGGCTTCCAGCTGGTAGGTGCCGGGCGGGATAAACAGGATCCGGAACTCGCCGCGGGCATTGGTCTTGGTCGCCTGTGGGTAGCTGCCGTCAGCCTGCTTGATCGTGATAGTGGCATCGGCCAGTGGCCTGCCATCGCTGGTCTGTACGCGCCCCTGTACGGAGCCAGTCTGGCTGGTCTGTGCAGCAAGGGCTGCCGGCACAAGCCAGCAGAACAACAGTGCGAGTCGGATCCTTTGCATATTGGCTGACAGGTGAGCTTGATCGTCGGAGGAAACGCGGCGGGGAGAACTATTGCGAGAGTCATACACCACAGGATTCAGCCTGGCTGGCTGGCTCCGGCCCCGATTCCAACGGACGCAAGTGCCAGCCGTACAGCCTGCCTCCCTGATATTCACCTGTTTCCCCACCAGACGGAAGGCTAACACCCCGACACAGGACAAAAAGAGGAGGGAGCAGGCCAATCGCCTACTCCCTCCTCTATCCTTCACTGCCGCCCTTCCAAGTACGGCAGCTCTGTCGCGCTGCTATTCGTAACGCAGCGCCATGATTGGATCCAGCTTCGCCGCTCGGCGAGCCGGCCATACCCCAAACAATACTCCCACGGCAGCCGAAAACGCAAACGCCAGCATTACGGAGTCTGCTGATATCGTCGTGTTCCATTGGAACAGCTTACTGAGCACCGTAGCTCCACCTGCTCCCAGCAACACGCCGATCCCGCCGCCAAGTATGCACAACACCACCGCCTCAATAAGGAACTGAAGCAGGATGTTTCCAGAGGTCGCCCCAAGTGCCTTACGGACGCCGATTTCACGGGTCCGCTCAGTGACCGATACCAGCATGATGTTCATGATGCCGATTCCGCCGACCAGCAGCGATACCGCGGCGATACCTGCCAGCAGCGAACCAAACACCTTGCTTGTTTCAGCTGCTGTGTTCAGGAAGTCGGCCTGATTGCGGATCGTGAAATTGTCGTCCTTTTCACGCGGGATACGATGCTCGCGTCGCAGGATGTACTGAATTTCGCCCATCGTCTCGGGGATCTTATCCTCGGTCGGGGCCAGAACGGAAATCGAGCGCACGCGGTCGGTACCCAGCGCACGGAAACGAGCCGTGTTGATCGGAATCAGGATCTGATCGTCGGGGTTCTGAAATGCTGATGTCTGACCTTTGGACTTGAGCACGCCGAGTACCATGAACTGCATGCCACGGATACGGACGTTCTCACCGATGATTGCGTCGGGGTTATCAAGCCCCAGGTTCGTGAGCACTGCAGGCCCCAGTACAGCAACGCGCTGCTTACCCATATCCTCAGCGCGGGTGAACATCCGGCCGGCTTCCAGTTCGTACTTGCGTACTTCCAGGAAGTTGGCCGTTGTACCTACGATCTGTGTGCTGGCGTTCTTGTTCTGGAACTGTATCTGCAGCTGACGCGACATCTCAGGCTGAACGGCAGCAATGATCTGTGCCTGGTTCTCGAGTGCTTCCGCATCCGACATCGTCAGCGGTGCGCGGTCTGCCTCCGATGCAACACCACCCATACCGCGGATCTGTCCGGGCGTGATGGTAAGGAGTGTCGTGCCAAGAGCGGTGATGCGCTCTTTGATTGAGTCCTGCGCGCCGCGACCGATGCCGTCCATTGCAATAACTGCACCGACACCGATGACGATACCCAGCATTGTAAGAAGTGAGCGGAGCTTGTTGGCACGGAGTGCACTGAGCGCCACGCGAACTACTTCAGCATAAAGCATTACATGCCACCCCCGCGGCCACCGCCGCCGCCGCCGCCACCGCCACCACGGGCGCCACCGCCGCCGCCACTCTGCAGCCCCGGTACGCCGCCACCCATATTGCTCCGCATGCGATCGTTTTGCGCGTCACGACGCTGCTGCAGCGATGCTACTGCAAGGAGCGCTACCGTCTCACCTTCCTGCAGCCCGGACAGCACTTCAGAGAAGTCGTAGTTGGATACACCCAGGCGCACAACGCGTGGCTCCCAGATCCCTTCGTTCTGTACGAAGACGAGCGCTGTACGTGCCCGGACTGCAGTGCCCGGAACTGCGCCTGAGTTACCGCCGTTACCACCACTGCGTGCAGCACCATTGCCGCCACCGCGACCACTCCGGCCGTTTCCACCAGCCGTCTGAGTGCCACCTGACCGTGCCGCACCACCCTGCGCAGCCACATCACCGGCCTGAACAACTGTCGTCGGCTGAGCTGCACCGGCACCACCACCGCCAGGTGCATCCATCGGAACCTGCTGACGCGAGGGGGCATCGGCAGGCGTCTCAGCAGCTCCAAATGCACCACCGCCACCGCCCATGCGGCTCTGCTGCTCGCGGATCGAAGCCTGCACGCTGTCGGGGTTGAGCCCGAAGAGTGCGGCCGCTGACTGCGCTTCACGAAGCGTCTTTACAGCATCGTTCGGTACCGAGACAACATTGTCGCGCTGATTGATCAGCAGCGATACTTCGCCATTCATACCGGGCTTGAGCAGCCCTTCTCTGTTCTCAAGTGCAACAATCACCGGGAACATCGTAACGCTCTGCTGCACCACTGCCTGTGGCTCAACTTTCTCAACGCGACCGCGGAACGGCCGGTCGGGGTACGCGTCTACAGTAACTGTTGCCGGCTGATTGGCGCGCACCGCACCGATGTCCGTTTCGTTCACCAGCGTGCGGACACGCACCTGCGTCAGGTCGGCCATCTTGAGGAGCGTAGTACCGCCCGATACAGAACCGGTGGCAGATGCAATCACCTGACCGAGTGCAACCGGCTTCTCGATGATCGTACCGGCAACTGGTGCAACAACTGTCGCGTCTTCCAGACGCTGTTTCGCAAGGTCCACGTTCGCAGTTGCGCGGATGATTGAACCCTGCGCCTGCGTAAGTGAGAGCTGTGCCGACTCAAACTCCTGTGCCGTGATAATACGGGCTGCATAAAGTTCATCGGAGCGCTTCTTCTGTGACTCAGCTACCTGAAGGCTGGCTTCAGCAGACCTGAGATCAGCAACTGCCTGATCGTACTGGTTGGTTACGTCTCGCGTATCCACCTGCACGAGCAGCGCACCCGGCCGGACTTCAGTGCCGATCTCCACGGGCATACTTGTAATCATGCCGGAGGCTTTCGACTTGACTTCGATGACGTTGATGGGCTCGACGACGCCAGTCGCCTGAGCGTCAACAATGATGGTCTGGCGGCCTACGACCGCAGAGCCTATCAGCGGCGCAGATTCCTGCTTCTTGGCGCAGCCTGCAAAAATGGCCGCGACAGTGAGGCCGGCTGCAATCCGGGCGGCAAGGCGTGTGGACACGTGTGTTCTCCTGATTGGAAAGCCATCCGGCTTCGCGGACAACCCTGAAATTCCTTTGTTATTGAATACTTCGTTGATTGGGTGCATTACGTCAGTCCAGCTCACGTCCGATGAGTGATTCCAGCTGAGCGCGGGCAACACGCAGATCGAAACGGGCCTGAATGAGCGACGTCCGCGTCTGCGTGACCTGTGTCTGCGAAGTCAGCAGGTCCAGCAGCGTTGACGCACCCAGCTCGTACCGCTGCTGCTGCACCCTCAGATCTTCCTCGGCAGCAGCTAGTGATGCCTGTTGGACGTCAATCCGGGCCTGCGCGTTAGCGATGGTCCGGACCAGCGACGTAAAGTTCTGGCGCGCGGCCAGCTTTGAGTCCCGCAGCTGCGCTTCAGCGTTCCGCAGCGCGACATCCGCCTGCACCGCCTGGGATTCCCGCGAGAAGCCGTTGAACAGCTGGTACGAGAAGTTGAAGTTCACCGTCTGCCGGTTCGGGTTCTTCCCACCAAACAGGAAGAGGTCGCTCCCCGAAAAACCGGCGCTGCTCTGGTTGGTCGAGTAGTTGTACGACATGGTGACCGTCGGGAAGTACGAGGCACGCTGGGAACGCTTGCTTGCCTGCGCCGACAGAATGTTGGCTTCTGCCAGACGGATCGATGGGCCATCGTCGAGCAACCGCTCCAGTTCAGTGAGCTCCGGGAGCGGCGTCATAACCATCAGCGTGTCATCGCTGGATGCGGTCACCAGTTCGTCGGAGCCGATGATGCGTGTCAGGGCTGCATTGGCAACGCGGAGGTCGTTCTGAGCAGTAAGGAGCGCGAGTTCCGCGTTACCAACCTGAATGGCAGAGCGAAGCGAGTCGGACTTGGTTGCAACACCGGCTGCAACGCGCGCGATGGATGCCTTGAGCTGCTGATCGGCCTGTTCGAACTGTGAGCGTGCAGCCGATTCCGATTCACGCGCTGCAAGAGCAGCGTAGAACTGCTGCTTCACCTGAAGCGATGCGTCGAACTTAGCCGTGACGTACTGCAGTTCTGCTACTTCAGTAGCAGCCTGGGTGCGCCGGATTTCAGCGAGCCGTGCGCCGCCGTTGTACAGCTGCAGGTTGGCGCCGAGTCCGTTGGAGTAGTTCCAGGGATTACCGGAGAGCGGTACGAACTGCCCCTGGAAGTACTGCACACCCTGGGTCCTGTTACTGGACGCTGAAAGGCTGAGTGAGGGAATGAAAGCACCGCGTGCAGCGCGCCTTGCGGCAGCTGCGTTGCGTTCGAGCCCGAGTGCCTGGATGATTCCGGGCGCATTGCGCTGAGCGGATTCAACTGCCTCGCGGAGCGAGACGGGGCGTGCGCCATCGGGACTGCCGGCAGTGACCTGTGCGCCAAGTGGGGCGGCCATCAGCACCGCCCCCATGATCAATGACAGGGGTTGTATATGCTTACCTGAAATCATCTCTTGTTATTGCTGGTTCTTGTCAGTGGACGGTGTGCGCATCCGGTCAATCATGTTCAGGAACTTCTCCTTTTGCGCAGGGTCCAGGTGCTGCAGGATGAGCGTACGTGCGCTGTCGCGATTGGCATCGCGCAACGGACGTATCGGCTGCATCAGCGCATTATCGCGTTCATTGCGCCAGTCCAGTATTGAATCGAGCATGGCTCTTTGTGGTGCACTCAATCCGAGTTCCTTCGCCAGCTCATCGCGCCCCTGTCGTACGGTGTACGCACGTGTGGCTGTCTTCCGGTCGGGGGAAGAGACAGCCCGGTCGGTGACAAAGCCGACTATCCCGCCGATGATGAATGCACCAGCGAGAAATGTGAGAGCAAGCGACTTGGAACGGGCTTCGGACGACATTGCTGCGTTACCGCTCAGGGGTAGAACGTATCGAGGTAGCGCTCGGGCGCTTCCACAGGTACAGCATCGGAGACAGGGACCTTGAATGCCACTGTGACATCCGGTGATGTGTCTTCGAAGATCGTGTAGTATGCGATACCGGCTGCGAGCTGCCTCGCGTTCTGCGAGATCTGCTGTTCGCGCATAACTGTCGCGCCACCGAGCAACAGAGCGAGCGTGGCTGCAACAAGTCCGGCAGTGCGCCATTCAGCGAAGAACGTCCACCATGCAGCAGGTGCACTGACTCCGCGGATGCGCGTCATGACACGCTCTTCGAGCGAATGCCAGTAGCTGTCGTCTGATGGCGCTGCATATGCTGCACGCAGCAGTTCTGTGATCGCCGGATCTGTTCCAGGATCAGACTGATTCGGTGTCCGCCTGAAGTACCTCATTCCACACTCCGTAAATCGCCAAGGAGACGCCGCAGGTGCGCTCTGGCGTGGTGAAGATCAGATCTCGCTGTGCCTTCGGGGATACCGAGCAGCACACCGATCTCTGCATGCTTGTAACCTTCCACATCATGCAATACGATGACCGACCGCTGTCGCTCACCGAGTGCTGCAAGTGCTTTATTGAGACGTATTCGCAGTTCGTCAGCTTCTGCCGGATCACGGTGCGGTGAAGCAAGTGTTTCCGGCAGTTCATCTGCATCGCGCACTTTCTTGCGACGCGCGATATCGAGTGCTGCGTTTGCAACTATGCGATGCAGCCATGCACCGAACGCCTGTTCCGGACGGAACCTGTCGAGTGCACGGAATGCATGCAGGAAGCCTTCCTGTACAGCGTCTTCAGCGTCGTCATGCGAAAGCACAATGGATCTTGCCACTGCATACGCGCGCCGCTGATGTCGTCTTACAAGACCGGCGAACGCTGTACCATCGCCCGCCTGTGCAGCGAGCACGAGCGAACGTTCCGCAAGTATTTCCTCACTGCCTGTCCACGTCTCGCGCGAAGTCTTTATAGGGACAGCGCGCTCAGTGACAGCGTTATCGGCAGCCTTGCGTTCCGGTAACGCCCGATCGGTACCCGACGCCTTTTTCGATTCACCCATATCAGCAACTTTCCGTTCGCCCGTAGGCAACGGCATGGAGTGCGGGATGGGAAAAGCGAGAGTGTTCATGCGTTGGGTCGGCTTCATGAGCCTTACGCGCCCCCTTTGACAGGCGTTGAGGGGGCATCGGAGCCGGCTGAGTTATCTCCTGAGTGACCCCCTGAGCTGCCCACTGGTGCATCGGTACCGGCAAGACCGAGTACCGGCGCGATGGAAAGCATCGCATCAAGCACAACGGCAATGTGCTCGTCCAGTGATACCCCAAGTGACTCGGCTCCGTTTCGTATATCATCACGATTGACGCCACGCGCGAAGGCCTTGTCCTTCATTTTTTTCTTCACCGACTGAACATTCACATCTGCGAGCGCGCGATTGGGTCGGACCAGAGCGCAGGCGGTGATAAGCCCCGTCAGTTCGTCGACTGCAAAGAGGGCCTTTGCCATTGGTGATTCGCGCGGCACTCCTGTGTATGTCGCGTGACCAAGTACTGCCTCGCATATATCCTCGGGGTAACCCAGTGACCGGAGGTGTCGTACGCCCTCCGAGGGGTGTTCCCGGTCGGGTGATTGTGCTTCGTTCGGGAAGCGCTCGTAGTCGAAATCGTGGACCAGGCCGGCGATCCCCCACAGTTCAACGTCCTCGCCGTTGCGACTGGCGTAGGCGCGCATGGCTGCCTCAACGGCAAGCATGTGCTTGCGCAGGGAATCGCTTGCAGTCCACGACTCGACCATGGTAAGTGCTTCGCGTCGAGGCGGAGTCATCGTTTGCGTGATGTAAGACGGGGATCGCGCGCGGGTGTTAACCGAGCCGGGCGGATCCGCTGGTGGCGGGGAGGGCAGCTGTGAGGGCTGCGACCGCAGGCGAGGTGACGGTTGCGGCAGCGGTCTCGTGTCCGGCGTATTTGCGGTTGGTGAGGAGGACTACCGCGTAGAGGATAACGAAGATGAAAATGGCGCCTCCGATGAGGCCCATGAAGGCGGCGCCGGTGTCCTTACCGGAGGATGAATTGGAAGACATGTCAGTGCGTGGTTGGAGAGTTAAGAGGTACTGCGCGTCGGCCCCTTGGGAGGGGCCCGTAAAGTGGAGTGCCGGCGCCCGGTCAGTCCTGATCGGTAACGCGGACGGTGGTCATGGCATCATTCTGCACGATGGACTCCATGACGTCGAGCCCTTCGATGATCTGTCCGAAGACGGTGTGGACGCCATCCAGGTGCCGGGTATTGGCTTCACTCAGAACCATGAAGAACTGGCTGCCGCCCGTGTCTTTTCCGGCGTGCGCCATGGAGAGCGCGCCGACGGTGTGCCGGTGCGGGTTGCCAGCGGTTTCGCAGGGGATTCTCCATCCTGGGCCGCCCGTGCCGATGCGGCGATCGCCTTCGGGGAGATCGCGTGACAGCGGGTCGCCTCCCTGGACTACGAAGTCAGGGATAACGCGATGGAAGCGAACGCCGTCATAGAAGTTGCTGTTGGCGAGCTTCTCGAAGTTCTCGACGGTCTTTGGGGCTTCACCGGGGAAGAGTTCCGCAACGATGGTGCCTTTGGTGGTTTCGAATGTGGCCAGCTTGGGCATGATTTTTCTGATTAAAAGGGGTACAACCCTTAAAGTTAGCCAATCTTTCTCAGAACAGGAACGCCGAAGGGCAGACGTCATTGAGGACGCACCCTTCGCAATCGGGTTTGCGGGCAAAACAGGTGCGCCGTCCGTGCCAGATGAGGAGGTGGCTCAGGAGGGTCCAGCTGTCGCTGGGGAAGAGCGCCATGAGGTCACGTTCGATGGCGACCGGGTCGGGCTCGCGGGTGAGCCCCAGGCGGCGAGTGACGCGCTGGACGTGGGTATCGACGACGAAACCTGTGTTGATGCCAAAAGCGTTGCCGAGTACGACGTTGGCGGTCTTGCGGCCGACCCCGGGTAGTGCCGTGAGGGCGTCCATATCGGCCGGGACAGTGCCGTCGTGGTCGGCTACGAGCGCCTGTGCCATACCGATGAGGTTTTTGGCTTTGGCGCGGTAGAAGCCGGTGCTGTGGATGATGTCTTCGAGTTCAGCGGGGTCGGCATCGGCGAGCGCGGCGGGGTCGGGGTATCGCTGGAAAAGTGCGGGTGTGACTTTGTTGACCCGTTCGTCGGTGCACTGGGCGGAGAGGATGGTAGCGCAGAGGAGCTCGTAGGGGTTGGAGCTATCGAGTTCGATCTCAGCGTCCGGGTAGAGGAGCGTTAGTCGTTCGAGGGTGGTGTTGGCAATTTCGAGCTTTTTAGCGCGTGAGCGGGGCGCCAGGGCCACGGGCGGTGCCTTTTGCGAGGGCTTCTGTCCGGCGGATTTGTTGGCGCGCGGGCGGCGGTGCGGCGGGGGTGGAGGGGGAGGGGGAGGCATGATTGCAAGCTAATGCTTGTGTGAAGTGCTGTGCGGTAGTGTAGTGGGTGCGGTGGGTGCGGTGGGTGCGGTTGAAGGCCGGTGGGCGGATGCAAGAAAGCCGACGGAGAGTCCGTCGGCTTTCTGTGTGTGTTGTGGTGCTGCCAGTCTGACGCGTGGTCAGACTGGCGAGGTCATGCAGTGGTGTTCAGGCGGTGCGGCGGCGACGTGAGACGAAGCCGAGTGCCACGAGACCGAAGGCCATGAGAGCGTAGGTGCCTGGTTCCGGTACGACTGTACCCGGAGCGTAGGGTACCGACGCCATGAAGAACTGGTAGTCGTCGCGGTACCGGTTGTTAGCATCAACAGCGGCGAGGACGCGGTAACCGCTGGCGTCGAATGTAGCGGCTGCGGCAGCAGCACTGTTGAAGTAGGTCAGTGCGGAGCCACTGAGGAGAGGCAGTGTGCCGGCTGGGCCGTTTGCCACACCATCGTTCCAGAGGGTCGCCCACAGGGCATGGTGGACAGCGTTCCAGTTGCTGCCTGTTCCATCAAACTGGGTGGTAAGCCATGCAGCCGCGTTCAGCTGTGTTTCGCTGAGTACGTTGCCGGTTGGTGCTGCAAAGTAGTAGCCGAGATCTGCGACTGCCTCACTGAAGGTTAGAACCTTGACCTTGGAGTCCTTGGCGATTGCCATCCAGTCGATGCAGTAGACGTTGAACGCGTCGGCCGCAGTGGCAGCGGTAGCACTCACGGTTGAGAAACCAGCCACGTATGGACCAGTGTAGGCGCCCTGAAATACAGGCTGCGGGCTAACCGCGGTTTGGCCGCGGAAATCGAGCCAGCCCTGTGTATCACCAGCGGCTGGCTGGGCGCTGAGTGTAGCGGCTGCGAGCATAAGCGCGCCTCCGACTGACAGCGAAACCTTCCTGAATGACATGATTGTTAATTGGGGGCGAATGTGGTTTTGCAAAGAACAAAACAACAGTTATCACAACTTTGATGCAAGTTCTGTTCCGACGCAATTGCGTTTTTACAGCCGCCTGATCGTACTATTTCGCCCAGTACGACGCTACAGTGTTGTGGTGTCCGGTCTACAGTTGTTGTAGCAAGTCAGCCACAGTATTTCACCGCCTACCCCTCAATACCCGCCACGTACCTGGCCTCCAAAACGAGCTTCTTCAGCTGGTCCTCAGCGTATTCTATCTCCTGCGAGCCTGAGTCCAGGTCGATCAGCCCTTTGCGGAGCGATACCGCTACCCGGTTCATGTACCGGATGTTGTCCAGGATCTCGATCGTCAAGCGGCGGAGCGCGTGATACCGCCGCTTTTCGGCGTTGCCGCGACGGAAGCGAATCGCCAGCTCGTCGTCAGTGAGACGGAGAGCCAGGTCGAGTACTTCTGCTTCCGTGCGCCCCGGCAAAATGCCGCGGTCGGGAAAGGTCGCACCATCGAAAGCCTGGTCCGTAAACCAGAGTCGCCCGACGTACTCAATGCCGTCGTGCGCGGTGTGCAATGTGATCTGATAGCTGGAGCCATCAGTTTCGATGGTACCGATGTCTGTTGTTACCACTGAGCCAGAAGGCAGCATCTATCCCCTCCGGCGACACGCGCCGGCTATCCTGCGGTTTCTTCCAGAAACTTTTCTATTGCTGCCGACAGCTCCGCCGGCTGCTCGACGTACGGCACATGACCACTGTGCTCCAATACGACGAGTCTGGCGCCCAGTCGTTGCGCAACTGCTTCACTGGAGGCCAGAGGTATTGGATCGTGACGGCCGTGCACCACGAGTGACGGTATGCCAAAATCGCGCATGGAGTCGCGCAGATCGTAGTCGCCCAGGCTCTCCCATGTGGACTGCTGGACTCGACCGATAACGCGGAACGGCGTGAGCTGGCTGGCTTTGGTCGGGTCGGCGAAGTAGCCCGCAACACTCAGTTCAAAGGCCCGCTTACGATAGGCGTCCACATCGTGCTCACGGATACCGGAGCTCTGCAGCTCTTCGCGCATGGCACGGATAGCCGGCGACTGCGACCGTTCACTCAGTGCCTTTTCGAAATCGGCGCGCCACGCACGGGTTATCGGTGCCGGCGATATAAGGACGAGCCGCTTGGGGAGCGGGGCCGCGAACTCGTGCGCGTGGAGCGTGTAGAGGAGCGCCAGAAGCCCGCCCCACGAATAGCCGATTACGGTCGGGCGTCCGTTGCCGTACCCTGCTACCATTGCCGCCAGGTCCTGCACATGCGTCTGCCATGTGATGGGACTCGGGTCGTCGGTTCGCGAGCGGCCGCCGCCCCGCTGGTCATATGTTATAAGACGATGCTTCTGCGCCAGGAAAAGCATCTGCGGGTAGATGTAGTCGTGGCTCGCGCCGGGCCCGCCGTGCAGCAGGAAGATCCGATCGGCGTCGGTCGCGTCGCGCGTGCCGTGTGGCTGCGGCTCTGTCGGGCCGTCGGTGCGGACGTAGAGCTGTTCGGTGCCGGCTGGTTGCGTGTGCGGCTGGGTGCCGCCCGTAGAGTGGCCGGTTGCAGGAGTGTTTTGTTCAGGGGTGCTCATAGGACGTCTTCAGTGCGACATTGCGGAAGCAGTGCGTACGGGGAAAACCGTGCGACAACGTATCAGCTTAATGATAGCTGAACCACAACGAACGATAACGAACCGTAATGAGCAGCAATGAACCGAGCGGTAACAAACCGAGCGGTAACAAACGATAACGAACGCTAACTCACCGATAGCTGAACAGCCGGATGATAACTGATTCGCCCGAACTGAACTGACTGTGACGGAACCGCTCAGGCCGACACCAACGCCCGGGTTGTCCCGTGGCACGCCGGAGATTGCACAACCTGCAATTGAAGTCGTGCGCGCGCGTGTAGCGGCTGCCCGCACGCTTGGGTTTCTGGTGTTTCAGATTCAGGAAGCGGTGCGTGACGGTGGCGGCGGTGAAGCAGCGAGTGAATCGATACGCGATGCGCTCCGGCAGCTGGCTGCGAGTGTGCGTACGGCTTCGGTTACACTCACCTTTACGAACGGTGCGCTTTCAGTTGCCGGTGTGGATCTAAACGAGTACTACCTCAGAAATGATCGTTGGCTGGTGTTGTTATCGCAGGCGATGCAGCGCGGCGGGCTGAACAGCATCTCGGTGCGTGAAGCCGCTGCACCCGCTGAGCTTGTTACTCTGGCACGGTTGCTTGCGCGAACGTCCACGTCGCGCGACACACCGATCGCATCGGATGGCGAGGTATTCCGGAGCTGGAGTGTTGTTGTTACAGCAGCTCCGGTGGTGCAGGTAGAGCCGTTGAGTGGTGCTGTGCCTGCTGGTGTCTCACCGGGCGGAGCGCTTCCCGCAGATGTAGCTGCCGCAGCGCTCACTGAAGTTGCACAGAACTACACGGCAATCACCGACGACTACATAAATACGCTCATTGCGCGGAATGATCTGCGCACACTCGCTGCGACCGCCGTACATGTCGCGCGTCTGATACGGACAACGGGAGCTGGGCGCGGGCGTACAGTGCACGAACACGCAATGCGCAGGTTGTTGCGCAAGGATGTAATCGCTGTGCTGGCGACTCTTGTCCCGGATTCAGCCGACAGGGATTCCGTGACCGCCATCTTTGCGCGCGCTGGTGAAACAGGAGTGCAGTTTCTGCTCAATGAACTCATTGCTGCAAAAGACGCAGTTGCGCGTCGTTCTTACTTCGATACGATAGTCGCGATCGATCAGGGTGGTGAGTTGCTGCGAAACGCACTGACGGACCAGCGCTGGTATGTCGTGCGGAACGCCTGTGCGTTGATATCCGAAATGCGTATCAACGGTGCAGATAGCGAGCTTGCGCAACTTCTCTATCACTCCGACAGCCGCATACGCATTGCAGCTGCACGTGCGCTCTTAAGGCTCCGCACACAGCGTGCGCTCACAGCACTTCACGCTGCCATAAACGACAGCAATCCTGAAGTGCGTCGTCTGGCTGCTACTTCATTTTCAACTGCGGCAGCGACTGCCGGTCATGCACGCCCGCCTGTCACTGCACTCGCGCAGGCTCTTGATCATGAAACCGACGAAGACGTCGCGCTTGGCATGATGGCGGCGATGGGTAAGCTTGGCAGCGCCGATGCTGTACAGCGGCTGCTGCGAATCGCACAGTCACCGACAGAAGGGAGTGCAGAAGCCATCGGCGCGCTTGAGCGGGGTTACATACCGCGTCCTTCGTGGGTACGTGCTGCCGCGCTTGAAGCGCTGGTCGACGCGCGCGGTGTGGCAGTGGTGCCTGCTGTACAGGCACTCACACGAGATGGTGATGAGATGGTAGCAGGGCTGGCAGCCGCGCTGCTGGAAATCATGTAGCGGTAGCGCTGCGCCCGTTGCGCCGTTGTCATATTGCGTCAGCGTGATGCGCGTGGCTGCTATATAAGTCGCGCGCGTCACCCGTGACGATCAGATGACGCGGGTCACCCTACCCATAGCTTTCCGGCGGTCAGCACCAGCAGCACCGCAAACGCGCGGCGCAGCACCAGCGCATCCAGGTGGGGTGCGAGTTTGGCCCCGAGCACCGCGCCAGCGATCATACCCAGCGCGACCAGGATGGCCGGTACGATCTGGATATAGCCATTGCGGTAGTAGATGGTGGCGCCAACGGCAGCGCCGAGTGGCATGACGAGGACGGCAAGCGAGGTGCCCGTGGCTTCGTGCGGCGTCATCTTGGCGAGATAGATGAGTGACGGTACGATGACGACACCGCCACCGATGCCGAAGAGTCCCGAAAGGACGCCGGCTGCCACGCCGATGAGGAGGAGTACAATGGTCATGCATTGAAGTTGCGTCGCGCGCATGGTGCGGCAAGTGCGGCGCGGTACTTCATGGCGGTATACATGTAGTATCTTCAGGGATGCTTAATGATTCAGCCATCCAGTTTCTGGAGCGTCTCCTTGATACCCCCGGCCCGTCCGGTTATGAGAGTGCTCCCGCCCGTCTCTGGCGCCAGGAGGCCTCGGCCTTTGCCGAAATAAAGATTGACGTTGTGGGGAACAGCCTCGCGACGGTTAAAGGGACGAACCCCGATGCGCCTGTGATTCTGCTGGCCGGTCACATAGACGAGATCGGTGTAATTGTGACGCACATCGATGACGAAGGTTTTGCGTACATCGACGCGATCGGCGGCTGGGACCCACAGGTGCTTATCGGTCAGCGCATCCGGTTCATCGGGCGGAACGGCGAAGTGTTGGGCGTGATCGGCAAGAAGCCGATTCATCTTATGAAGCCGGATGAGCGCGAGAAGGTTACGAAGATGACCGACATGTGGGTGGACATCGGCGCATCGAACAAGGAAGAAGCGCTGGCGCATCTTGAAGTGGGCGATGCCGGCGTGATCGACAGCAAGGTGATCCGCATGCCGAACAACCGCATTGTATCGCGTTCGATAGACGACCGCATTGGTGCGTTTACTGTGCTGGAAGCATTGCGGCGGTATGCAAAAGAGCCGGGCGAAGCGACAGTGGTAGCCGCGGCAACAGTGCAGGAAGAGATCGGTTATTCAGGAGGCGGTGCGCGCGTGGCTGCGCAATCGGTGAACGCGCAGATGGCGATCGCAGTGGACGTGACATTTGCAATGGACCACCCCAACGCGCCCAAGAAGGAACATGGCGAAGCGAAGATTGGTGGCGGGCCCGTTCTGACACGTGGCAGTGTGAACAGCCCCGTGGTGTTTGCACTGTTGCGGAAGACTGCGGACGAGAACGGCATTCCGTACACGCTGAATGCCGCCGGGAGATTTACATCGACGGACGCCGACGCGATTCAATTGGCGCGGAGCGGTGTGGCTACTGCACTGGTATCGATTCCGAACCGGTACATGCACTCACCGAACGAGATGGTCTCGCTGGAGGACCTCGACCGTGGCGCCGAGCTGATAGCGCGGGCGGCGAAGCGTGTGGGCGCCGGGTTTGATTTTACCGCTGGTCGGTAGGAGGCGGGTGGGGCGTTAGCCGACGCTCCGAGTCTGCACAATCCCGCAGGTAGAGGCTGATCAGGCTTTGGTAAGGGAGATCAGTCTCTGCCGCCAAGCGGGTGTTACTCTGCAAATAAACTGGAGCAGGCGACCGCCGAATCGATACCCAGCTCAGGTCTTTCCGGTCGCGAGGTAAGTACTATTGCCATTCTGGTACTGTCTGTTTGCGGATCGCGGTGGACTTGCACCTCGTAACGATCGGCGCCGAGCTTCCATGTCGCGCGGGTGCTGGTTGAGTCGCGAAGGAAGCAAGCATTGGGCTCGCCGAGCTGGAGGGCGGTAGATCGCACTTCAGCACCAAAGGTTGCTGAAGCGTCGGTGTCTGGGCTAAGCGCGTACGTGGCTACGATGGCTTGCACCCGTGCGTTTGCGTTGACGTGGTCATCGCGGACAGCATCAGGCGGAAAGTAGTATGCAATTGTGGTTGAAGGAGTGCGTTCGGCATATCCCAGGTATTCAGCGAACGCAGCGTCGGGCCTGGAGTGCACCAGCTGCTCGGCGGTAGTGCCGAGCGTTACCGTAGTGAGAGAATCGAGCGCCGGCGGTATCGCGTATTGACCATGCGGCTGCCTGTCACACGCGACCAGTGAAGCGCATGCGGCGAGCACGCATGCAATTGTTTGTAGTCTCAGCATTGTGGGTGTCCGGGATCAGTTGAGACAGCGCTCGCGAATGCCGTGCGGCACCGAGCTGAACAGAGCCATGCGCAATAGAGTGTCAGTTGCGGGGGTACATGCGAGGTTACATGCCTATTAAAAAAGCTGCGCAGATGCCACTTTCATGAGGAGTTACCCTTGGACATCGTAATAGAAGGACGGGCAGTGCATTCGATGGCGGTATTTCTCGATCAGCGCAGGGGCATGACAGTTCTGCCAACGTGCTCACCGACTCTCCGTGCAGCAGTTGTGCTATACGAGCCGGCTGGAGAAAGGGCTTACGACCTGATCAGCTATTCCGGATCCGAAG